>NZ_JANLNX010000095.1:0-472 GCF_025466015.1 Pseudomonas sp. 5P_5.1_Bac1
GTCAGGCCGTTGTTGGTCAGGCTGCCGCCGTAGCTGAACAGTTGGTAGACGCCGATGCCGAAGCCGCCGGCATTGCTGATGTTGAGCAGGCCGTCGAGGGTCAGGTTGCCGTTGGATTTGACCAGGGTGGTGCCGCTGCCCGGTGCGCCCAGGGCGAAGTTGAGGTTGCTGGTGGAGGCCAGCGACAGGTCACCGACGGTCAGTGGCGCGGTGGCGCTGGCGATGTTCAGGTTGGCGCCGTCGGCCAGGCTGACCTGGCCGGCGATGCTGCCGCTGCCGCCGAGGCTGGCGCCGCTGGCGACCTGCACGTTGGCGCTGGCGAAGCTGCCGTTGACGGTGAGGCCGCCGGCGTTGACCGCGGTGGTGCCGGTGTAGGTGCTGGTGCCGGTGAGCAGCAGTTGGCCGTTGCCGTTCTTGATCAGCGCGCCGTTGCCGCTGAGCACGCCGCTCAGGGTCAGGTCGTGGCTGCCGC
>NZ_JANLNX010000031.1:0-472 GCF_025466015.1 Pseudomonas sp. 5P_5.1_Bac1
TTCAGGCCGTTGTTGGTCAGGCTGCCGCCGTAGCTGAACAGTTGGTAGACGCCGATGCCGAAGCCGCCGGCATTGCTGATGTTGAGCAGGCCGTCGAGGGTCAGGTTGCCGTTGGATTGGACCAGGGTGGTGCCGCTGCCCGGTGCGCCCAGGGCGAAGTTGAGGTTGCTGGTCGAGGCCAGCGACAGGCCGCCGACGGTCAGCGGCGCGGTGGCGCTGGCGATGTTCAGGTTGGCGCCGTCGGCCAGGCTGACCTGGCCGGCGATGCTGCCGCTGCCGCCGAGGCTGGCGCCGCTGGCGACGTGCACGTTGGCGCTGGCGAAGCTGCCGTTGACGGTGAGGCCGCCGGCGTTGACCGCGGTGTTGCCAGTGTAGGTGCTGGTGCCGGTGAGCAGCAGTTGGCCGTTGCCGTTCTTGATCAGCGCGCCGTTGCCGCTGAGCACGCCGCTCAGGGTCAGGTCGTGGCTGCCGT
>NZ_JANLNX010000005.1:0-468 GCF_025466015.1 Pseudomonas sp. 5P_5.1_Bac1
TGGTGAAACCATCACCATCGCCAAGGATGCGACCGAAGGCTCCGTGACCTTCGCAGCACCAAAAGACACCGTGTATGTCGACGCAGGCAGCGTAAGCGTGACCGTGACCGGCACCACTGGCGGCGACTTCGAACACCTGGAAGTCAGCCCAACCGCAGCTGTAACTGCTGTTACGGACTCGATTGATACTTCGACCGTCACCCTGACCGCGACTGCCAGTGCTGTTGAAGGTGGCGTAGTTACCTACACCGCTTCGGTAACGGCTCCAGTAACCGGTGCACCACTGGTCATCACGCTGGCCAACGGCCAAAGCATCACCATCCCGGTCAACGCCTCGAGCGGCTCGGTCGATTTCATCGCACCGAACAACGTGTTGAATACCAACACTCCGCTGACCAACAGCATCACTGGCGTCACCGGCGGCAACTACGAGCACCTGGAAACCGCCGGCACGCCGACCACCGTCGT
>NZ_JANLNX010000069.1:0-437 GCF_025466015.1 Pseudomonas sp. 5P_5.1_Bac1
CGGCTCGCCACCTGGGCGATGCCCTGCACGGTCTGGCGCTGGAACAGGTCTTTCGGGCTGAACACGATGCCCGCCTGACGCGCACGGCTGACCACCTGAATGGAGATGATCGAGTCGCCGCCCAGCTCGAAGAAGTTGTCGGTCACGCCGACTTTCTCCAGCTTCAGCACGTCCGCCCAGATCGCCGCCAGTTGGGTTTCCAGCGCATTCGCCGGCGCGACATAGGCGGCCTGCGACTGGCTGATATCCGGCTTGGGCAGCGCACGGCGATCCAGCTTGCCGTTGGCGCTCAGCGGCATTTTCTCCAGCAGCACGAAGTGGCTCGGCACCATGAACTCGGGCAGGTGGACTTTCAGGTGCGCCTTGAGCGCGTCCTTCAGGTCACTGCTGTCCTCGGCCACCAGATACGCCGCCAGTTGCTTGCCGCTCGGGCCATC
>NZ_JANLNX010000045.1:0-430 GCF_025466015.1 Pseudomonas sp. 5P_5.1_Bac1
ATTGGCGAGGCTGATGACCAGTGGTGCGCCAGTTACTGGTGCAGTGACGCTCGCGGTGTAAGTGACGACGCCGCCTTCGGTCACGCTTGGGGTGGCGGTCAGGGTCACGGTGCTGGTGTCGATGGTGTCGGTCACTGCCGTTATGGCTGGCGTGCTGCTGACGTTCAACTTCTCGAAATCACCGCCAGTGGTGCCGGTAATGGTGGCGCTGACGTTGCCGCTGTCCACGTACACGGTGTTTTTCGGGGCGGCGATGGTGATGCTGCCTTCGGTGGCGTCCTTGGCGATGGTGATGGTTTCACCGTTGCTCAGGGTGACCTTCATTTCCGTGCCGGCTGGGTTGGTCAGTTTGGCGGTGTAAGTGATCTGGCCGCCTTCCTGGACGGTGCCGGTGGCGGTGAGCGAGACGCCAGTGGTGTCGAGGTGAGCG
>NZ_JANLNX010000107.1:0-410 GCF_025466015.1 Pseudomonas sp. 5P_5.1_Bac1
CCGAAAGACACTGTTTACGTCGACGCCGGCAGCGTCAGCGTGACTATCACCGGCACCACCGGTGGCGACTTCGAGCACCTCGAAGTCAGCCCGACTGCTGCCGTCACTGCTGTCACCGACAGCATCGACACCAGCACCGTGACCCTCACCGCCACCGCTAGCGCGGTAGAAAGCGGAGTTGTCACCTACACCGCTTCGGTAACGGCTCCAGTCACCGGCGCACCGCTGGTCATTACTCTGGCTAACGGCCAAAGCATCACCATTCCGGTCAATGCAAGCAGCGGTTCGGTCGATTTCATCGCACCGAACAACGTGCTCAACACCAACACCCCGCTGACCAACAGCATCACCGGCGTCACCGGCGGCAACTACGAGCACCTGGAAACCGCCGGCACGCCGACCACCGTCGT
>NZ_JANLNX010000022.1:0-391 GCF_025466015.1 Pseudomonas sp. 5P_5.1_Bac1
CGGCGCGCCGGTGACGGGCGCGCTGACGGTCGCGGTGTAGGTGACGACGCCGCCTTCGGTCACGCTCGGCGTCGCAGTCAGGGTCACGGTCGAAGTATCGATCGTGTCGGTGACGGCGGTTACCGCTGGCGTGCTGCTGACGTTCAACTTCTCGAAATCGCCGCCGCTGGTGCCAGTGATGGTGGCGCTGACGTTGCCGCTGTCGACGTACACGGTGTTTTTCGGGGCGGCGATGGTGATGCTGCCTTCGGTGGCGTCCTTGGCGATGGTGATGGTTTCACCGTTGCTCAGAGTGACCTTCATTTCCGTGCCGGCCGGGTTGGTCAGTTTGGCGGTGTAGGTGATCTGGCCGCCTTCCTGGACGGTGCCGGTGGCGGTCAGCGAGACGCCA
>NZ_JANLNX010000073.1:0-340 GCF_025466015.1 Pseudomonas sp. 5P_5.1_Bac1
GAGCGGCGTGTTGGTGTTCAACACGTTGTTCGGTGCGATGAAGTCGACCGAACCGCTGCTCGCATTAACCGGGATAGTGATCGACTGGCCGTTGGCCAAGGTGATGACCAGTGGAGCGCCGGTGACCGGTGCGGTAACCGAAGCGGTATAGGTGACCACGCCACCTTCAACAGCACTGGCAGTCGCGGTCAGGGTGACGGTCGACGTATCAATCGAATCCGTTACAGCTGTGACCGCTGCGGTTGGGCTGACTTCGAGGTGCTCGAAGTCACCACCGGTGGTGCCCGTGATGGTCACGCTGACGCTGCCGGCGTCCACATAAACAGTGTCTTTCGGGGCT
>NZ_JANLNX010000066.1:0-325 GCF_025466015.1 Pseudomonas sp. 5P_5.1_Bac1
GTTGAGCACGTTGTTCGGGGCGATGAAGTCGACCGAGCCGCTCGAAGCGTTGACCGGAATAGTGATCGACTGGCCGTTGGCCAGGGTGATGACCAATGGTGCGCCGGTTACCGGTGCAGTGACGCTCGCGGTGTAAGTGACCACACCACCTTCAACCGCACTGGCAGTCGCCGTCAATGTGACGGTCGAAGTGTCGATGCTGTCGGTAACCGCAGTCACGGCTGCGGTTGGGCTGACTTCCAGATGTTCGAAATCACCGCCAGTGGTGCCAGTGATGGTCACGCTGACGCTGCCGGCATCCACATAAACAGTGTCTTTCGGCGCT
>NZ_JANLNX010000015.1:0-319 GCF_025466015.1 Pseudomonas sp. 5P_5.1_Bac1
GGTGTTGGTGTTGAGCACGTTGTTCGGGGCGATGAAATCGACCGAACCGCTCGAAGCGTTGACCGGGATGGTGATCGACTGGCCGTTGGCCAGAGTGATGACCAGCGGGGCGCCGGTGACCGGAGCAGTGACGCTCGCGGTATAGGTGACGACGCCGCCTTCTACAGCACTGGCAGTCGCCGTCAGCGTGACGGTCGAAGTGTCGATGCTGTCGGTGACAGCAGTGACGGCGGCAGTCGGGCTGACTTCCAGATGTTCGAAATCACCACCGGTGGTGCCGGTGATGGTCACGCTGACGCTGCCGGCGTCGACATACACG
>NZ_JANLNX010000019.1:0-200749 GCF_025466015.1 Pseudomonas sp. 5P_5.1_Bac1
GGGCGGAAGGGGCCGGCAGCCTCGCCGCATCGAACGGATAAGCCCGCAAAGCTAAAGCCAAAGCCAAGACCAAAAAATCATCGTCCCCGGGGGGATTCCATGAAGCCCCCAAAAAAAGACCGCGACCAGCCCATCGCCAGCCGCGGCCAAGCGGGAAGCTCACTGCTGCAGCACGCTGGCCTGGTTCCCAGTACCAAACTGCTGAACGGTAGCGTTCATATTCATACCGCTCTGGTCCACCGTAGCCTGGTTGGCCGTCCCGCCCTGGGTCACGTAGGCGACATTGACCCCATCAGTCTGTTTGATGCTCGCCTCGTTGCCCTGCCCATAAAGCTGCCAGGTGTAGCTCTGGTTACCGCTGCCGCTCTGGTCGAGGGTCACGCTGTTGCCACTGCCGGTACTGCTGCCGGTGGCGTAGTTGAGCGTGCCGCGCTGGTCGGCGATCAGCAGGTTGTCGCTGCCGTTCTGCTCGAAATACAGCTCATTGTTGCTGTCAGCCTGGTCGATCCGCGCTTCGTTGTCCGTGCCGTTCTGGTTGAGGCGGGCCAACTGGTTGCCGCCGTTCTGGGTCAGGTTGGCGCTGTTGCCGCTGCCGTTCTGGTTGAGCTGGGCCCGTTGCTGGGTGCCGAACTGGCCGCCCAGGCGCTCGCCTTTCCAGTTGCTGGCGAGAATGCGGTTGCCACTGCCGGTGGAGTTGACGCTGAGCTGGTGGCCGTCGCCGCTCTGGTAGCTGAAGCCGACGTTGCCTGAACCGGTCTGGTACAGGGTCGCCACCGATTGCAGCGATTCGAACTGATCGACATAGAAGGCGTTGAGGTCGCCGGCCTGGATCACGCTGGCCTGGTTGCTTTCACCGAAGGTCTGGTCGACCACGGTTTCGTTGGTCTGGCCGTACTGGGCGACGTTGGCCTGGCTGGAAACCTGGGTGTCCTGCCAGACCTGCACGCTGTTCCAGCCGCCGCTCTGGCCGATATTGACCTCGCCACCTTGCCCCGAACTCTGCTCGCCGTAGGCCCAGTTGCCTTCGCCAGACTGCTGGATAGTGATCTGGCCGTTCTCGTGAAGCATGTGTTCGGCGGCGCTGTAGTTGTCATTGCCCTGTTGCAGGGTTTGCGACTGGTTGGCGACGCCGCCGAACAGTTGCTCGGCGAAGGCGCTGTTGCCGGCGCCGAACTGCTGGGTCACGGCCTGGCTACCTTCCTGGGTGTCCTGGTAGATGAAGGCGAAGTTGCCGCTGCCGGACTGGATCTGGGTCGCCTGGTTCTCGTAGCCGATCGACTGGCTGGCGTGGGTGGTGTTGAGGCTGCCGGTCTGCTGCTGGTTGATCTGGCTGCCGGATTCGTACAACTGCTCGGCGTAGCCGGCGTTGTAGTCGCCCAGGTGCTGCTGCAGGATTTGCGCGGTGGCGCCGTCCTGCAGACTGGCGGCGTTGTTGCCCAGGCCGGTTTGCTGCTGGTTGCTGGTGCTGTTGGGTGCGGCGAGTTGTTTGACCTCGGCGATGTTCTCGGTGCCGAGCTGGTTCTGGTTCGACACGCTGTCATCGGCCATGACCTGGCCGGCAAGCGCCAGGACAATGGCGGCGCTTAGGGGAGCGAGCTTGAACATGGTGATGCCTCCAGGGTTTAGCGGTATTGGTTGACGGACACGTTCTGGCCATTGCCGGCCTGGATCACCGTGCTGGAGAGCCCGGTGCCGGTCTGCTGGATGGTCGCGCTGTTGCTGTTGCCGGCCTGGGAAATCTCGGCGCGGTTGTGGCTGCCGTTCTGCACGATGGCCGCCTGGTTGCCCTGGCCCTGCTGGCTGATGGCAGCCATCAGGTCGGCGCCCTGTTGCAGGATCCAGGCTTCCTGGGCGCTACCGGACTGGACGATGGTGCCCAGCAGGTTCTGCCCGTTCTGGTCCACGGCGGCGCGGTTGGCCTGGCCGTGTTGCTCGATCAGCGCATGCTGGCCTGACGGGGCCATCTGCGGCAGCAGCGACTCGCCAAGGTCGACGCCGGGGGCCAGGTCGGCGTTGTCCATCAGGTCGTCGGCCTGCGTGGCCTGGCCGAGCAGGGCCAGGCACAGCAGCAGTGGGGTCAGGCGCGGCATGCGGCGATCCTCCTTGTTACTGCACGACAACCGGGACGGTACGCACCGTGCCCTGGCTGCTGCGAATCGTGGCGGTCGGGTTGGCGGTCGGCACGACGGTGGTGCTGTTGGCCACCACCAGCCGCCAGCGTCCGGTCACCGGCACCGTGGTGGTACCGAGGGTCACCAGGCCGCTCGGCGTGGTCACTTGCACGGTGATGGTGTTGCCGGTGGTCACCGAGGACGTGCCCGAGATATCCCAGTTGAAGCGGTTGTTGGAGCGGGCCTGGACCACCGCGGCGGTGACCGCGAAGGTTTCCTGGGCCGGCCGTGGCGACACTTGCACGCTCACCGTCGCCTGCCCCGACAGCGCCCCCAGCGAATCGCGGATGGCGTAGCTGAAGCTGGTGCTGAACGCGCTGGTGACCGTGGCCGGTGGCGTGTAGGTGACCTGGTTGCCGGTGATCGCCACGCTGCCGCGCCCGGCGGGTGGCTGGGTGACGCTGGCGATGTCCAGCGGCAGGTTGCCTTCCGGGTCGCCGTCGTTGGCCAGTACGTCGATAGCCAGTGGCACGCCGAGGGTGGCGACGCTGTCGTTGACCGGCACCGGCGGCTGATTCGGCGCGACCGTGACGGTCACCGTCGCCACCGCCGATTTCAGGCCTTTGTTGTCCTGGGCGCGGTAGCTGAAGGTGGCCTGCATCGGCGCGTTGACCACGGCGGGCGGGGTGTAGGTCACCGAGGTGCTGCCATTCAACGCCACCGTGCCCTGGCCGTTGGCCGGCTGGGTGAGGTCGGCGACGCTCAGCGGCAGGTCACCGTCCGGGTCGCTGTCGTTGGCCACCAGATTGAGGGTCAACGGCACGCCGAAGCTGGTGCTGCCGCTGTCGGCCACCGCTATCGGCGCCTGATTGGCCACCGGCGCCGGCGCGCTGCCGAGCACCTGTACCGGTTCGCTGTCGCTGCCGCCGGCGGCGGACTTGATGGTCACGCTGGCCGGCGGTTGCGCCAGGTCGTTGACCGTCAGGGTCTGCACCGTGCCCGACTTGGACAGGCGCCCGTAGCCCTGGGCCACCAGATCCGGCACCAGCACTTCGTCGCTGGAGCTGGCCTGCAGGGTCAGGCGTTTGTTGGCCCAGTCATAGCGCGCGGTCTGGATCTTCACCACGTCACTGAGCTTGCTCGACAGCGAGGTCGGCCGGGTCGCGCCGGTCGGGCTGCTGGCGGTCAGCACCACCACGGCAGGCGGCGCGCCGGGCAGCAGCCGTTGGGCGAAGAACAGGCCATTGTTGTCCGCGAGCAGGTTGTACTGGCAGGGCGACGGCGGCGTGCCGGGTACCAGTGCGACGCTTTCGCGCAGGCACAGGCTGGCGCTGTTGGCGGAGCGGGCGAACACTTCGACGCGGCTGCCGGCGGCGGTACGCCGGTAGGTGGCGCGGTCCAGTTCGGCGGCGGTCTGGGTGCGGGCGTCCAGCACTTTGCCGGAGACGCTGAACAGGTTGGTCTGGATCGTCCCGGCCGGGCCCTGGATACGCACGAAGTTGGTGTTGTTGGGGCTGCCGGTCACCGCTTCGGTGAGATTCGGGTCGCCGATATAGGTTTCCGACGCCCCGGTGTCCGGGTTGATCTCGGTATACGGCCCGTTGACGCTGCGCAGGAACGGCCCGAGCGCGCCGTTCAAGGCGCCGCTGAAATCGCCCGGCGCGCCGATGCCGATATCGCGGGTGATGTTGATCGCGCGGCGTCCGCCGCTGGCCACGGTGACGGTTTCGACGCCGTAGGGGTGGGTCACGGTGTAGGTGCCAGCGGTGGGCACCGAGGCGCGGATGCGGATGCGGGCGAAGCTCTGCTGGTCGCCGTCCACCGGGTTCTCGGCGGCGAAGGCGGCTTCGATACCGGCGACGTAGACCTCCAGTTCATAACCGCTGTTGCCCACGGCGGGAATCGAGGTCTCGGCCAGGAACCAGAACATCTCCGGCGGCCAGTTGTCGGGGAACACCAGCGGCAGGGCGTCGTCGTAGATGCCCGGCTCAGGGAGTAGCGTGCACATGTAGTTGGGCGGGGTGGCCGCCGGCAGCCGCGAACTGGCGGCGCGCGACTGGCACAGCTCCAGCGACAGGTCGCCGTCGTCCTGGTACCACATCGGGTAGCGCCCGGTGGCCAGGGTGTAGGGGCCGGGATCGACCGCGGCGAGTCCGGCCCAGGCGCTGTTGCCGAGGGTCAGGGTGAGTCCGGCGGCACACAGCGCCAGGCGGGGCCATCTGTTCATGTTGCCTCCTGCGGCGGGTCTTGGCGTGAATGCGTTCATGGCAGGATCACCACTTCTTCGCTGTCGCTGCCGCCATTGCTGCTGGTGACCGTGACGGTCGCTGGCGGAATCGGCGACAGGCCGGTGGTCAGGGTTTTCACCGCGCCTTCGCCACCCAGCGCACCGATGGCGGCGCCATGGCCGGTGTGGGCGGTGAGGGTGGGTGGGGTGATTTCATCGCTGGTCGCGGCAATCAGGGTCAGTTGCCCGGAGCCGAGGCTGTACTCGGCGCGCTGGATCGTGACCAGGTCCACCAGCGGCAGGCTGGCAGTGCTCGGCGTACTGCTGGGGATCGCCGGGGTGTTGTCGGCCGCCACGGTGAGCAGCGCCGGCAGGGTCGGGTTGAGCGCCGACTGCGCATACCAGGCGCCGGTGTGGTTGGCCTCGCTCAGCGGCAGGTTGGGGCTCTGGCTGGTCAGGGTGACCGTGGCCGGCTGCGGCGGGGCCTGGACGAACACGTCCTGCTGGGCCACCGCGTTGCCGTTGACCGTGCGCCGCGAGTAGGTGCTGCGCTGCGGGATCAGCGGTGTCGGCCGGTTGACGCTGGACAGCTTGCCGGACACCGAGAACACCTCGGTGCGCAGGTCCAGGCCGTTGGGCCCTTCGATGCGCACGTAGTTGGTGTTGAACGGGCTGCCGGTGACGGCTTCTTCCAGATTCGGGTCGCCGATGTAGCGCTCGCTGGCGCCGGTCAGCGGGTTGGTTTCGCTGTAGGGGCCGTTGACGCTGCGCAGGAACGGTCCGACATCGCCTTTCAGCGCGCCATTGTAGGTCTGCGGCGCGCCGATGCCGATATCCCGGGTCATGTTGATCGCCCGGCGTCCGGCGACGGGCACATCGAACACATCGACGCCGTAGGGATGGGTGATCACGTAGGTGCCCGGCGCGGCCACATCGACGCGGATGCGCACCCGGGCAAAGCTGACCTGATCGCCGTCCACCGGTTCTTCGGCGGCAAAGGCGGCTTCGATCGCCGTGCCGAAGCTCAGGTCGATACCGCGGGCGGCATCGACCAGGGCAGCATCGGCGGTGAACCAGAAGGCCTCATCGGGGAAGTTGCTGGGGAAATTGATCGCCTGGGTGTCGTCGAACACCCCGGGGGTGGGCAGCAGGGTGCACATGTACGAAGGCGCCGCGGCGGTGCCGGGCACCCGCGAGCTGACGGCCTTGGACAGGCACAGGTCGAGGACCCGACCATGGCTGTCCTGATACCAGGCGGCGAAACCGCCGGTGGCATGCAGATAAGGGCCTGGGTCGACATCGAACAGCGCCGCCTGGGCGGGCGCCTGGAGCAGGCCGGCCAGAACCAGCAAAGCCAGCGGATGGGGCGTTGGACGGTGCATGAGCGTATTCCTCTTGCAAGCGGGCCCAGGAAATTGGGTCGTCTGCACGAGCATCGGCAACATCCGTACCAGCGCGGCGAAAGCCTTGCCAGGCTTGGCCTGCAGCGGATTTCCCCGGTTTTCCCCACTGCCGTCTGGCGGGGCACTGGCCCCAGCATTGGGGAATGTGGCGTGGGGCAGATTCCGCATTCATGGCATTGCGCTATACCTAAAGGCATCCGCCCGGGGATTCGCCATGACCCTGCAGCCGCCTGCCGCCCAATCGCTGGAAACTGCCGCCCTCGACGGCGACGGCGAGCGCCCGGCATTCAACCTGCTGCGCTGGTACGCGGTGGTGAGCCTGGCGGTGATTCTCAGCGTGGCGATCGGCCTCGGGCTGGTGTCCAGCCGCTTCATCATCAACGAGAGTGTCGAGCGCGACGCGTTGCTTACCGCGCAGTTCATCCAATCCATCGCCGAGGCGGAGGTGCGCCACGTCGCGGTGCCGAATATCCGCACCATGGGCGAATTGCTCGACCCGCGGCTGGACGCCTCGTTCAGCGACGTCCCGGCGCAGGTCCGGCAGATGGCCCGTTGGGAATTCCTCGACCATATCGCCCACCTGCCGGACATGCTCCTGGCCAATATCTACGCGCCGGACCGCATGGTGATCTGGTCCAGCAACCCGGCGCTGGTGGGGCGCATGATCGAGTCCGATGACGACCTGGAGCGGGCCTTCGACTACAAGATGCGCGTCTCGGCCAGCTACCACGACATCGACGACGCCCGTTCCGAACAGAAATTCCTGGTGCCGCCGCAGCGCCTGTTCATCGAAAACTACATCCCCTTGTTCGACACCAGCGGCGAGCAAGTCACCGCCATGGTGGAAATCTACAAGGAGCCCCGCGACCTGATCGCGCGGATCGAGCGTGGTTTGCTGATGCTTTGGCTCGGCACCGCGCTGGGTGCCACGGTGGTCTACTGCGGGCTGTTCCTGATCGTGCGGCGTGCGGCCAGGGTGCTGGCGGCGCAGCACAAGCAACTGGTGAACAACGAAACCTACGTCGCGCTGGGCGAGATGTCCTCGGCGGTGGCCCACAGCCTGCGCAACCCGCTGGCGAGCATCCGCTCCAGCGCCGAGCTGGCCCAGGAATTCGATGACGGCGCGGCGCGGAAAAACATCGACGACATCATTGGCCAGGTTGATCGCATGTCGCACTGGGTCCGCGAACTGCTGCAATCGCTGCGCCCGCTCAGCGACGAGGCCGAGCCGGTGGCGCTGGACGGCATCCTGCGCGAATGCCTGCAGGCGCATGCCGCGCAGATCATCCGGGCACGGGTCGAGGTGGAACTGGACGACCTGAGCGGCATTCGCGTGCTGGGCCAGCCGGTGATGCTGGCGCAGGTGTTCAACAGTTTGATCAGCAACGCCCTGGAAGCCATGCCCGAGGGCGGGCGGTTCAGCGTGCGGGTGCAGGCCCGCACGCGGCGCTTGGTAAGCATCCGTCTGGCCGATACCGGCAAGGGCATGAGCAGCCAGCAAATGCGCATGGCCTTCAAGCCGTTCTTCACCACCAAGCGCGGTGGGCTGGGGGTGGGGTTGGTGCTGGTGCGGCGGATTGTCGAGCGCTTTGGCGGAACGGTGAAGCTTGGCAGTCGTGAGGGGCAGGGCACGTGGGTGACGGTGGCGTTGCGGCGGGTGAAGGCGTGATTTCTGAGGCCTGTCCCTGAACCCCTTGTTCGCGATGACCCCACCGGCCCCATCGCGAGCAAGCTCGCTCCTACAGGGTTCAGGGGGCAGGGATTCAGGGATTCAGGGAGTGGGGGCGGAGAGGGGCGGAAAGGCGAAATGGCATCACCGTGCGTCGCGTAGGCGGCACGGCTGACTCACGCCACGGACGGGCTGGGCTATAAGTTCCTGACACGGGCATCCTGCGAGGAAGCGGTCCGATGGTGCTGAACAGCGATGACGCGGCCGTTTCCGGCCAGCCCGATGCACGCCTTGCCCGGAATCAGCAGCCGTTCAATCTGCTGCGCTGGTTTTCCCTGGTCAGCCTGTTGATCATCGCTTCGGTGGCCGCCGCGCTGGGCTATGTCTCCACCCGCTTCGTGGTCAACGACAGCGTCGAGCGCGACGCGATGCTCACCGCCCAGTTCATCCAGGCCATGGCCCAGGCCGAGGTGCGCCATGCGCGCATCCCCGCGAGCGTGACCATGGGCGAGCTGCTCGACCCGCGGCTGGACGCCCTGCACCCGGGCCTGGAGGCGTCGGTGGTGGCAGATGCGCGGATCGAATTCCTCGATCATGTCGAGCACCTGCCTGACACGCTGCTGGCGAATGTCTACGCGCTGGACCGGACCATCGTCTGGTCGACCAATCCGCAACTGATCGGCCGCAAGATCGAGGGCGATGATGACCTCGATGAATCCTTCGCCTCGCGCACGCCGGTCTCGGCCAGCTACCACAAGGCCGCCGAGGAGCGCGAGGAACAGCAGTTCGAGCGCGAGCCGCGTTACCTGTTCATCGAAAACTACATCCCGATGTTCGACGCCTCGGGCACCCAGGTGGTGTCGATGGTCGAGGTGTACAAGGAGCCCCAGGATCTGGTGCGGCGGATCCAGCGCGGCTACGTGCTGATCTGGAGCAGCAGCATCATCGGCGGCGTGCTGATCTACCTCGGGCTGTTCTGGATTGTCCGTCGCGGCGCCGCCATGCTCGCCTCGCAGCAGCGCCGGCTGGTGGTCAGCGAGACCTTCGCCGCGCTCGGCGAAATGTCCTCGGCGGTGGCCCACAGCCTGCGCAACCCGCTGGCGACCATCCGTTCCAGCGCCGAACTGGCCCATGAGGTTGCCAGCGAGCCGGCGCAGAAGAACATCGCCGACATCATCGGCCAGGTCGATCGCATGTCGCGCTGGGTGCGCGAGTTGCTGGTGTCGCTGCGCCCGGCCAGCGACGAGGCCGAGGCGGTGGACCTGCTGGGCGCCATCGACGATGCCCTGGCCAGTTTCGCCGGGCAGATCGAGCGTTCGCGGGTCGAGGTGCGGGTCGACACGCCCGCCGCCGCCAGTGTGTCGATCCAGCCGATGCTGCTGACGCAGATCCTCAACAGCCTGTTCGCCAACGCCCTCGAAGCCATGCCCAAGGGCGGTCGGCTGGGCATCGAGGTGAGCCCGGAGCAGGGCGGGCGGCAGTGGCGGATGGTTGTGAGCGACAGCGGCAAGGGCATGAGCCAGCAACAGGAGCGGATGGTCTTCAAGCCGTTTTTCACCACCAAGCAGGGCGGCCTCGGGGTCGGCCTGGTACTGGTCAAACGCATCATGGAACGATTCGGTGGTTCGGTCAGCCTGACCAGCCGTGAGGAGGAAGGAACCCGTGTCAGCCTGATTTTCAATGTTGCCGGAGGGGACCATGGAACACAGCATCCTGCTGGTCGAGGACGATGAACTCCTTGCGCAGAACATCCAGACCTACCTTGAGCGCAAGCAGTTCGAGGTGACCGTTTGCCACAGCGCCGAAGACGCTCTGGAGCGTTTGCAGCATATCCAGCCCGACGCGGTGCTGACCGACAACTCGCTGCCGGGGATGAACGGCCACGAGTTGCTGCGCACCCTGGTCGCCCAGGCCCCGGAGCTGAAAGTCATCATGATGACCGGCTACGGCAACGTCGAAGACGCGGTGGCGGCGATGAAGGAGGGCGCCTTTCACTACCTGACCAAACCGGTGGCGCTGGCCGAGCTCAAGCTGATGCTGGACAAGGCCCTGGCCACCGAACGGATGGAGCGAACCCTGTCGTTCTATCAGGAGCGCGAGGCGTCGAAATCGGGAATCCAGGCGTTGATCGGCGAGTCGCCGGCGATGCTTGGGCTCAAGCACACGGTGCGGCAGTTGCTCGATGCCGAACAGCGCATGACCGGCGGCGACCTGCCGCCCGTGCTGGTGGAAGGCGAGACCGGCACCGGCAAGGAACTGGTGGCCCGCGCCCTGCATTTCGACGGGCCGCGCAGCAAAGGGCCGTTTATCGAGTTCAACTGCGCCTCGATTCCGGCCAACCTGCTGGAAGCCGAGCTGTTCGGCCATGAGAAAGGCGCCTTCACCGATGCCCGCGAGCGGCGGGTCGGCCTCGTCGAGGCGGCGGACGGCGGCACGCTGTTTCTCGACGAGATCGGCGAAATGGACCTGCTGCTGCAGGCCAAGCTGCTGAAACTGCTGGAAGACCGCACCATCCGCCGTATCGGTGCGGTCAAGGAGCGCAAGGTCAACCTGCGGATCATCAGCGCCACCAACTGCAACCTGGAGCAGATGGTGCAGCAGGGCAAATTCCGCCGTGACCTGTTCTTTCGCCTGCGGATCATCTCGATCAAGGTGCCGCGGCTGTATGACCGTGGCGAAGACATCCTGATTCTGGCCCGGCATTTCCTCGCCCAGCACGCCAAGCGCTACGGCAAGGGGCCGTTGCGTTTCAGTGTGGAAGCCGAGGACCTGATGCTCAGTTACGGCTGGCCGGGGAACGTGCGCGAGCTGCGTAATATGCTGGAGCAGACGGTGTTGCTGACGGGTAGCGAGGTGATCGGCCCGCAGCAACTGAATGTCTGCCCGAGCCTGGTGGAAGAGCCGCTGGCGATGCCCACGGCGCCGAGCTTCACTGCGCGGCCGCCGGCGGATCCGCTGGAGTCGATGAACCTGCCGGAAGTGGAGCGCGACATGGTGCGCAAGATGCTCGACCGCACCGACTGGAATGTCACCAAGTCGGCGCGGCTGCTGGGGTTGAGCCGGGACATGTTGCGTTACCGGATCGAAAAACTGGGGCTGACCCGGCCGGACAAGCGGCAGTGGTGAGGTGAGCCGGTTTCGCGGCTTTCGCGAGCCAGTTCGCTCCTACCGAAGAGCCGGACCCTCACTGCCCGCTACCAGACCCACCGCCACCGGTATTGCTGCCACCGGTTCCGTTGATCCCGCCTTTCCCCACGCCGTTTTCCGCACCGGTGCCGTCGATGGCATTGGGTTTGCTACGGTCGGTGCCGTCGGTGGTCGCGCCACCCTGGCGTCCTGGGTCGCTGCCCTGGGTGCGCGGGTCGGTGCCGTTGGGCATCGGCACGTCAGTGGCGTTGGCGCCGGCGCCAGAAGACGGCGGGTTGGGATTGGTCGGCCCGTTGTCGGCCAGGGCATGGGTGCCGAGCAGGGCGCTGAACAGCAGTACGGCAAAGGCAGAACGCTTCATGGTCAAACTCCTTTTCGCGGGGATACCTGGTATTGGGCCGTGCCCTCGCATGAGGGTGCGATCCGGATACTCCCCGCGGCGACCAGCGGCGCTTACTCGCGCCCGCGCATGAAAAAGCCCGCCACGTACTTGCGGAAGGTTTCGAGGCTCTTGAAGTCGGCATAGCGGCGGAAATTCTCCACCTCCGGCTCCGGCCCCAGCGGCTGCTCGGTCAGGGACACCGAGAGCACCCGGTCCTGGTCGGAACTGAGCAGCAGTTCGTCCATCACCTGGCCGCCGATCACCGGCCTGCGCATGATCACCCGCACACCCTTGCTGGCCATCCAGTCGATCAGCGAGACGAGCATTTTCAGCGGCTCGCGCTCTTCATCGCGGTACACCGGGAACAGATGGCCGCGGGACAGCACCGGCACGCTGGCGACATGGATCAGTTCGTAGAAATGGCTGCCGGCGCTGGCCGGCGAGTAGATCGCCAGGGCCAGCAGCGGGCCGGGCGTGCGGCTGCCGCCCCAGAGCAGGTGGTGGCCCTGGAAGTCGAAGCCGTCTTCGCTGCGCTCGTTGTAGACCTTGCGCGCCTTGATCTGGCTGACGCAGTCCAGCAACAGGCCGTGGCGGCGATGGTTGCCGAACACCGTGGATTCCCGCAGGCGCGCCTTGAGCATCATCATGTGCTTCATGTCGAGGCGGGTTTCCAGGTAGTTGCTGGCCGGCACCCGGTCAATCAGCGGGTAACGCCCGGCCACGCCGCGCAGCTCGGCGAACTGGCCGGTGAGGTCTTTTTTCAGGTGGGTGGCGTAGACGTTAAGGCCGCTGGCCTCGATCAGGGTCAGCAGCAGCGACAGCAGGCGGTGCTGCTCGCGCTTGTCGCCGGCGCCGGCGCTGCCGGACTCATCGCTGGCGGCGCGGCGAAAATCGCCAATCAGCCGCAGCGGCGTGTCCGGCGCCAGCCAGGCGGCGGGCGGGGTGTCCTGGGCGTCGGTGTCGCCGGCCTCGCGCTCGTCCTTGCTGAACGGGCAGTCAGCGGCGTGCTCGGCGGTGCCGGGGTTGTTCTTGAGGAACAGCGTGCCGGTGTGGCTGTTGAGAGTGACATTGAGCACCGGCATGGCTTTGGCCTGACAGTCACAGGCCAGCCAGTGACCGGCGGCGCGGACCTTAATCAGCAACTGGTTGGCCTGCAACAGGCGCGGGCCTTCCAGGGTGCCGCGGTTGAAACCGCGCAGAAGATCGTCTTCAGCGGGAGTGAGGGTGCGCACCAGGGTGGCGCTTTTTTCGATTATTCGCATTGCCCATTCCATGAGGGACTGCTTTGCAGCCCATCGCGCCGAACCGTCGCGATGGGCCGCTGAAGCGGTCCCGGCACACTATCAAAAAGCCGGCGATCAGCCACCAAACAACTTGGCTGCCCGGGCCCGGATTTCTTCCACCGAGAGGTCTTCCTTGTGGGTGGAAATGAACCACAGGTTACCGAACGGATCCTTCAAGGTGCCACTACGGTCGCCGTAAAACTGGTCCTGCACCGGATTGACCTCGGTGGCCCCGGCCTTGATCGCCTGGGCGTAACGGGCGTCGACGTCTTCGACGTAGAGGTGCAGCCCCACGGAAACACCGGGTTGCGACTGGCTGCTGACCAGTGCGGCCTGGTCGCAGGGCTCGGCGAGCATGATCGACGAGTCGCCGATCTTCAGCTCTGCGTGGCCGATGCGGCCGTCCGGGCCTTCGAGACGGAACATCTCGACGGCGCCGAAGGCGGCCTTGTAGAAATCGATGGCTTTATGCGCGTCCTTGATGCCCAGATACGGCGTGATGCTGTGGGCACCTTCGGGAATGGGTTTTGCGGTCATTGCGTGTTCCTCCTGTAGCCACTGCCAACGGAGCACCCGGGCACGATGCCCGGGCGTATCGCTGTATGTTTGTACAGGAATGGCAAAAGCGCAAATCCGTCGCCGCTTGCGCGGGACGGATGGCATGCGACGCGCCGAACGGTCTTCAGAAGATGTAATCGGTGGTCAGGAAACTCGACTGGCGGTTGCGGATGATTTCGCTGATCAACTGCTTGTTGCTGTCCTGGAAGCGGGTGGCCACCAGCGTGCGGATGGAGAACACCCGCAGTGCATCGTGGACCGACAGGGTGCCTTCGGCGGAGTTCTTGCGGCCATTGAACGGGAACGTGTCGGGGCTGCGCTGGCATTGGGCGTTGATGTTGATCCGCCCGACCTGGTTGGCGAAGGTGTCCACCAGCCGGCCGATCGCTTCCGGGTCATTGCCGAACAGGCTCAGTTGCTGGCCGAAGTCCGAATCGAGCACGTAGTCCACCACCGTTTGCAGGTCGCTATACGGCACCACGGGCACCACCGGGCCAAACTGCTCTTCGTGGTAGACGCGCATCGCCGGGTTCACCGGGTAGAGCAGCGCCGGATAGAAGAACGAACCACGGCTCTGCCCGCCACCGGGGTTGAGCACCTGCGCGCCCTGGCTGACGGCGTCGCTGACCAGGCCATTGAGGTAATCGATCTTGCCCGGCTCCGGCAGCGGCGTCAGTGCCACGCCCGGGGTCCAGGGCATGCCGGGCTTGAGGGCGGCGAGTTTGGCCTGGAATTTTTCCAGGAAGTTGTCCACTACTTGTTCGTGGACGAAGAGGATCTTCAGCGCGGTGCAGCGCTGGCCGTTGAACGACAGCGCGCCGGTAATGGACTCGCTGACCGCGTTGTCGAGGTCGGCGTCGGGCAAGACGATGCCCGGGTTCTTCGCGTCCAGGCCGAGGGCGGCGCGCAGGCGGTGCGGGCGCGGGTGGAGTTTTTTCAGGTCGCTGGCGGCCTTGTTGGTGCCGATGAAGGCGAACACGTCGATCTTGCCGCTGGCCATCAGCGCGCTGACGGTCTCGCGGCCACGGCCATAGATGACGTTGATCACCCCGGCCGGGAAGCTGTCGCGGAAGGCTTCGAGCAGCGGCCGGATCAGCAGGACGCCGAACTTGGCCGGTTTGAACACCACGGTGTTGCCCATGATCAGCGCCGGGATCAGGGTGGTGAAGGTCTCGTTCAGCGGATAGTTGTAAGGGCCCATGCACAGCGCCACGCCCAGCGGGGTGCGGCGGATCTGGCCGAGGGTGTCCTGTTCCAGTTCGAAGCGGCTGGAGCGGCGGTCCAGTTCCTTGAGCGCGCCGATGGTGTCGACGATGTAATCGCAGGTGCGGTCGAATTCTTTTTCGGCGTCCTTGAGGTTCTTGCCGATTTCCCACATCAGCAGCTTGATCACCGCCTCGCGTTGCAAGCGCATGCGTCCGAGGAACCCTTCGACATGGCGGATGCGCTCGGCCACGCGCATCGTCGGCCAGGCGCCGCGGCCTTTGTCGTAGGCATGCACGGCGGCGTCCAGGGCGGTGAGGGCGGTGTCGGCATCGAGCAGCGGCGCGCTGCCCAGCAGCACCTGGCGCTCTTCATCGCCTTCGCGCAGCCACACCGGGCTGCGCACCGTGGCCAGCGGGCCGTCCCAGCGGCGCAATTCGCCGTTGACCAGGTAATCGCGCTGCTCCAGCGGCTCACCCAGGCGGTACGCCTCGGGAATCTCCTCGGTAGTGGGAAACAGCGTATCCAGCAGACGATCCATGGCACGACACCTCTTTGTTCTTCGAATGGTGAAACAGATAGATGAAACGTTTCAGTCGAGAATAAACCCGCGCCGCAAAAAAAAGCCAGCCCGCCTCAACATTGCCGTTCGTCCGCCGATAACCTGAGTAATTCGATGCCAGCAGCTCGGCGTATGACTATAAGAATTTTCGCCCTCGAAGCCCCCCGCAGCTTACCTACCAGCGTGCGTTCCACCGCTTACCGCCTGCTTCCCATCGGTTTTGCCGTGATTGGCATCGGACTGTCCGTGGCCCTCGGCCGGGTGGACATGCAGCGCCAGGAAAGCGAAATGATCGCGACCGCGAGCATGCGCCTGTCTGGTATCCGCGCCGGACTGGAGGCGCAGATGCGCTCGGCGTTTGGCGAGACTGAAGGCATAGCACAGTTGCTCAGTGCCGACGGCGATATTTCTGCCGCGCATTTCCATGACATGGCGCGCCAGGCCATGGAATCGGTGCGCTATATCCGCCACGTCTCGCTGGCGCCCAACGACGTCATCGCCGATGTCTACCCGCTGCACAACAACGCAAGCATCCTCGGCCTGAATTACCGCACGCTGCCGGCGCAATACCCGCTGGTGCAGCGCGCGCGCGACAGCGCCGAGCCGGTGCTGGCGGGCCCGGTGCAGCTCTATCAGGGCGGACGAGCGCTGATCTACCGGCGTCCGGTTTTCCTCAAGGGGCACAAGGGCGTGCGCCTGTACTGGGGCAATGTCTCGGTGGTGGCGGATATCGACAGCCTGCTGCGCGCGGCCGGGGTCGGCGAGGACGCCAACTTCCACCTGGCGTTGCGTGGCGGTGACGGCGAAGGCGCGGCCGGGGCGATGATCTGGGGCGAGCCGGCGATGTTCAAGCAGCCGTCGGTGACGCTCAACGTCGATGTGCCCGGTGGCATCTGGCAACTGGCGGCGACGCCGCGGGAAGGCGGGTCGTCGATGAGCCTGTTCAGCTCGCCGCTGTTTCTGTTCGCCTTGGCCACCACCGGGCTGTTCAGCCTGTTCGTCGCCCAGTTGAACCGCAGCAACCGCCTGATCAACCTGCGCAATGGCGAGCTCAAGCATTCCCAGGCGCAACTCGAGCACCTGGCGCATTTCGACGCGGTCACCGGCCTGCCCAATCGCGTGCTGTTCCAGCGTCGCCTGCAACAGGCGCTGGCCGCGCCGAAGGTGCAACTGGCGGTGCTGGTGCTGGACATCGACGGCTTCAAGCTGGTGAACGACAGCCTCGGGCATGCCCTCGGCGACCTGTTGCTGGCGCAGGCGGCGCAGCGTCTGAAAGACGGGGTTGGCGCCGAAGACACGGTCTGCCGCCTCGGCGGCGACGAGTTCGCCTTCATCCTCAACCGCATCAGCACGCCCCAGCAGGCCTGCCAGGTGGTGGATGGCCTGCTGCGTGCCTTGCAGCAGCCGTTCGACCTCAAGGGCAATGCCGCGCTGGTCACCGGCAGCATCGGCATCGCCCTGGGCCCGGAGCACGGGCACAGCGCCGAAAGCCTGCTGCGCCACGCCGACACCGCGATGTACGCGGCCAAGGAAAGCGGGCGCAATGCCTGGCGCCTGTACCACGGCGACATGACCGCGCGCCTGCAGGAACGCCTGGCCCTGGAGCGGGCATTGCGCCGTGCGCTGGAACAGCATGAATTCGAGGTCTGGTATCAGCCGCGTATTGACCTGTTCAGTGGCCGGGTCGAAGGCGCCGAGGCGCTGTTGCGCTGGCGCGATCCGCAGAAAGGGCTGATCTCGCCGCTGGATTTCATTCCTCTGGCCGAACGTACCGGCCTGATCATTCCCTTGGGCGAGCACGTGCTGGAGCTGGTCTGCGCGCAGGTCCGCAAGTGGCGCGACCGCGAGCTGCTGCCCGGGCCGATCGCGATCAACGTCGCGGCCTTGCAGATCGAGCGCAGCGACTATGTGCGCAGCCTGACCGAGTCCCTGGAACGCCACGGCCTGAGCCCGAACCTGCTGGAAGTGGAGATTACCGAGAGCCTGCTGATGGAAAGCCAACAGCATGCCTGCGATGTCCTGGCACGCTTGCAGGCGCTTGGCGTGGCCACGGCGGTGGACGACTTCGGCACCGGCTACTCGTCGCTGGCGTACCTGAAATCGTTGCCGATCAACCACCTGAAAATCGACCGCGCGTTCATCAAGGACTTGCCCCACGGCGACAACGATGTGGCGATCACCCGCGCGATCATCGACCTCGGCCATGCCCTGGGCTATCGCATTACCGCCGAAGGCATCGAGACCCACGCCCAGTACCAGTTCCTGCGCAATGCCGGCTGCGATCACGGCCAGGGCTACCTGCTGGGTCGGCCGATGCCGGCCGACCTGTTCGAGCACTGGCTCGCGGGAGAGCGTTTTACCGCCGTGGAGTATTGAGTGCCCGGCCAGCGCGGCTGGCCGGGGGGTGGGTTACCAGCGGGTCTGGGTGCCGTCGGCGATGCGGCGGGTCAGGTCATCGAGCAGCGCCCGCTGATCGGCTTCGTATTGAAGGCGCAAGCGATTGGCTTCGATCAGGTAATCACCTTCGTTCATCTCGGCTTCGGCGGCTTCCAGCAGCGCATCGGCCTGTTCCTGCAACTGTTCGAAGTCGGTGGCATAGCGCAGCCGCAGGTGGTTGACCCAGAAAGAATAGGCATATTCGCCATCCGGCAGCTCGCTCCACAGGGCGCTGCGCCCGGTCACAGTGCTCGGGCCGAGTTCGCGCAGTTGCTCATGCAGTTGCGTGGTCCACTGCGCGTCGAGCGACTGCAGCCGTCCGCCGCCGAGCCGGGTATAGACGGTTTCGGTCGGTGTCGGCGCGAGGCGCATCTGCATGTCGACAGCCACCCGTTGCAGCGTGCGGGCGCGGAAGATCTCGAACTCAAGCTCGGTGATGACCGGAAATTTCAGGCGCAGTGCATCGTTGACCGCCTGGTAGCGAATGGCGGCCACCGCCACGCTCAGGATGTGCTCGGTCTGCTGCCGGGCACTGAGCTCCTCCCCGGGAAACGCGACCGCTTCACAGAGGTCGGCGGCCAGCTCGAACGCCAGCAGGGCGCGCGCATCGATCATGGTCGCCGATGCCAGTGCCAGGGGCGTCTCCAGCCAGCGCAACATGACCCAGAAGCGACGCCGGGTGGTGGCCGGGGCCACCTGGAACAGCGTGCTCGCGGCCAATTCCCGCAAGTCGCGGCGGTACTGCAAGGGCAGTTGGCGGCTGACCCGCTCCCAGCACGCCAGGGTCGGTTCATCGGCCTCCAGCAGCAGTTCCGCGTAATCCACATCCGGAACCATCAGGTCGATGCCGGTTGCGCTGAAGTGCTCCTGGATCCGCTCCTGCGCGGCCGGGGTGAGCGGATTTTGCTCAATGTTCAGGGCCAGTTGCGCCGCGCGGGTCATGCCCAAGGGCTCGGGCAGATCAGTGATCTGGTTGGCCGCCAGCTCGACGTGTTCCAGGTGTTCCGCTCGGTCAAGGCCCGCCGGGAACTCGTGCAGGTCGGCGTCGAACAGCCCCAGGTCGCGCAACGCCGGCAGCCGGCTGATATCCGGCGGGATGCCGAGCGGATTACCGGCCATGTTGAGCACCTGCAGCCCGGTGCATTGTTCCAGGGTGGCTTGCGAGGCCGCACTCCAGGTGATCTGGTTGTCGGTCATTTCCAGGGTGGCCAATTGCGGTCCGAGTCCTTCGGGCATGTGTTGCAGGCGCATGGACGCGGCCCATAGGCAGCGCAGCGCGGGTAGCTGGTTGATCAGCAGGAGGGGCATGCCTTGAAGCTCGTTGCTGTCCACGCTCAGCTCAGTGATATGCGTGAAGGCATCGGCCAGGTGAGGAAAGTCACTGAAGTCGCTGTCGACGAGGTTCAACGCCGAAAGGTCGAGGACCGACGGGATGTCCGACTGGCGATGCCAGTTGGACAACAGGCTGTCGTGGATCCGGTTGCGTGCGGGCCGGTCTTCCGCCCATTGGCCCAGCGTGGTGCGCAGGTATTCGAGCTGTCGCTCCAGGGCGCGCAGTTCCAGGTGCGGCGGCCGGTCAGCGGCCCGCCATTGATCCAGTTGAATCTCCGCGGATGCAACGCTGGCCCGCGGGTACAACCGACGGTAGCGGGCGATCAGCGGATTGCCGTTGGTGCTCGACGACGGGTAGACCTCCGGCCGGTCGGAACCGCCGAGAAGACGGCCGTCATCAGCCCAGCCGTATTCGTGGCCGGACCAGAGCCAGCGCTGGGTGCTTTCACGGTCCAGCAGGGCGTGTTCGGCCATCCGGGCCTTGAGCGCCTCGGTATCGCCGTTGAACTCGGGCATGACCTGGGCCAGCGCCTCGAACACGTCTTCAGTGACGGCCCCGGGTTGATCACGGACTACGGCACGGTAGCCATCGGCGGCTTTGAGGATCAGGCGCAGGTCGCTGGCGTGGCGTTCGCCGGCGCGCTCCAGCAACGGACCAGTGACGCCACCGCCGCGCAACTCGAGCCGGGTGTTGGCAGGCCAGGCGCTTTCCCGCGGTAGACTCCAGAGCGCCAGGCGGTCGCTGGCGGTGCAGCGCCGCCGCGGCAGGTAAAGCCCGTCGAGCGCGGCGTCGAGACGGTCTTCGGCCGGCACGTCGCCGCGCAAGCGCTGCAAGGTGTCGATCAACTTGACGGGGGTGGGGCGTCCGCGCAGGTAGATATCCAGGAGTTCATCGCGGTTGACGCCACTGATCCGGCTGGCGATTTCCAGCTCTTGATCGCTGTAGGCGCCAACTTGATGGCCGATGCGCCGCAGCAACGTGTGTCGCGGCCAGTCCAGCGGCGACTCGTGGGCACCGATCCAGGCGCCCTGGCCGTTGTGTTCGAAGACCGGCTGGAAGGCTCGCGGCGTGTCGGGGTGGACGAGTTGCCAGCGCTGGCCGTCGGCATGCGCGGTCATCGGGTAATGCGCGCCGTCCAGCGGCAGCAGCGGACGACCGTCCACAACCCGCTGGCCCAGCGAGTTGTGCACGGTATCGGCTGGCGGCGCAGGCACTTCATAGGGCGCCAGGTCGGCGTTCCACAGACGGGGACTGCCGTCGGGGCGCATGACCTCGATCCATTTGCCGGTAAAGCGGCTGACATAGTGAAACAGCACGCCGCCGCCCACCGCCGTAACCCCGTCGATGGCCACGGCCTTGATACTGTTCAGCGCGGCATCGATGTCGCCCTGTCGCCAGGACTCCACGCCTTCATAAACGGTGTCCAAAACTTGCGCGACGAACACCAGCGTCATCAATTGCCCGGCGGCGGGTATGAAGAAGGCGGCGACGCCAAGCAGGTCCAGCCCGAGCGCCTCCCAGTGGCGCAGGCGTTGCTGGCGCGCGGCCTCGTCGGCATCGGCGCTGGGCACCGCCAGTTGCCGGGCTTCGTTGAGCAGGCGACGGTGATGGCGGTCTTGCAGGTAGCCGAACAGTTCGCCGTCAATCGCGGTTTCGTTCCAGTGCAGGTCCGCGTCGGGAGCTGCCTGCCACGAGGTATCGCGATCGCCGGGCAGGCTTTGTCCGGTGAGCGTGCGTTGCAGCACGCTGGCGAAATGGTAGGCCTTGTCATGCTGGATAAAACGCATGAAACGCTGGCGGAACGCGGGTTCGCAGAGGCGTCGCGCGAGGTCGTGCTGGCAGGCGCCGGGAGTGGGGTAGCGCGTCAACGCGCCATCCTTGACCCCGGGCAGGTACAAGATCACGGCGGTCGAGTCGGGGGCCGGGTAGATCAGCACGGCGTCGAGAATGTCGATGCCGAACAGGCTCAGGCGGTGACAACGCGGCGAGTGCGGGCTGGTGTTGGGCGTGCTATCGACGATCAGGCTCTGCACCCGCTCGCAATCATCGCGAAGGTTGTAGCAGATGCGGGCGAGCAACAGGTCCAGGTGCAGTTGTTGTTTGCGCACCTCGATTGCCAGGGCGCGGACCTGCGTCCGGCCGAGCACGCCGTCCAGGTGTTGCTGGTAGCGTTGGCCGAGGTCCAGGGCATGGCATTCGCCGGCGAATTGCTGCGCGGTGAAGGGCAGGCCGGTGTAGTGATAGCGCGGGTAACCCAGGTGCGAACCGACAACGAACTCGCCGTCGATGGCCACGCTTTCCGGTTGCCACTCCAGGTCCCGCGGGAAGTTTTGCAGCGCCGCCTGCAATAGCGGCTCCGCCTCGTGGTTCAGCTCGGCCTGCATCAACATCCAGTTCCAGTCGCGGCTGAAACGCACCAGTCTCAGCCGGCGCATATCGCCTTGCAGGCCAAAGGCTGTGTGCAGGCGTTCTTCGAGCAAAGGGGTGGCGAAGTCGGCGAGGGGCTTGAGGTCGTGCATGGCTTTGGCCAGGGCCACGGTCGAGCGGTGTAACCGGCGTTGCGCCTGTTCGAACGCTTCGCGCAGCGTCGGCAGGGCGTTGCGCAGCCAGGGCTGTTCGCTGGCATCGGCGAGGTACTCCAGGCTATCGATCTGCTCGGCGTTGAGGTGGCGGATCCAGCTCGGCAGGCGCTCCTTGATGAGCTGCCGGTGGACGTCGGCGGCGGGCGCAGCGGGGTGAGGTAGTTGTGGCATAACGGGCGCTCCATGTAAGGGAGCGCAAGCACACCGCGAAGCGCGAATGGAGCGGTGGCAAATAGTTATCTATGGTTTGAGCAACAGACCGTCACCCGAGGAAATCGACCATGGCCCTGATCAGCCGCGAAGTCTGGTGGTTCGAACCGCCCAAGCCCGGGCAGACCGAAGCCGACCTGCGCTGGGGTTTCCTGGAAATCCATAGCGATGGGCCGCCGCGTTTCGTCGACGAGCGCCCCACCGACCGGCAGATGGCCGAGCGCAAGAGTTGCCGGCATTTTCCCAAGACCGGCGAGGGTGATTAGCCCTCCGCCAACACCCGATAGCCAACACGCGGCGCCGCTCGCAGTTGCTGTTCCAGCAACCCCGCCAGCGATTCCCCGGCGCCCAGGTAGGCGTCGCCAAAATCATTGCTGCCCAAGGCGCTGGGATGCGCCACCACTTCCAGCAAGCCGTGGCGCGGCGCGAGGCCGTCGCGCAGGTCGACCGGCGTGCAGACGAAATCTGCGGTCGACCCGGCCAAATGGCGCAAGCGGCGGTTGAGCAAGGTCTTGAACACGCGCTTGGCCGGGCCGATGTTGCGCCCCAGGTTGCGCGCCAGCCTGACCGGCACGCCTTCGCGGGCGGCGAAGCGGGCGACGATCTCGCCGATCGGCCAGATGTTGTGGACGTGCTGGTGCGAATCCAGGTGGCTGGGCAACAGGCCCAGGTTCAGGCAGTGCTGCCATTGCGCGAGCAGTTCCTGTTCCACCGCCTGCCGGGCGCGGCGCCCGAGCCAGAGGCTGTTGCGCGACAGCCTGAAAGCGAATTCGCCGGCGGCGTTGCAGAACAGTGGCTGTTCACGGATGGCGTCACTCAGCGGCCGGCCATGGCTGAGATTGAAATGCAGGCCGATGTGCCCGCGCAGCGCCGGCAGCCGGGCCAGTGCACAGGCGCCGCGAAACGCCGGCATGTTGGCCATGGCCGTCGCCGAACTGATCAGCCCGGCATTGAAGGCCCGCAGAATCACCGCATTGACGTGTTCGCTGAGGCCGAAATCATCGGCGTTGACTATGACCTGGAAGGACATTCCGTGGCTCCTGTAGCGGGACGGCGTGGGGATGGCAGGTGTTCGCTGGGGTGTTTTTGCGGCGGCGGGCTCGCTTTGCTTGAGCGTAGCCACGGCCGGCAGTGGCGCCACAGGCGCAGCGCCAGGCCCAGGCCGATGCCCGACACGCGCCAGCTATAGAAACTGTGGCGCAGGTGCTCGACCTGGCCGCTCATGCGTTCGTGCAGTTGGTGGCTGGAGTTCTCCAGGCTGACCCGCGAGGCGTCGATCCACTGCCAGCCGTCGTCCAGGCCCCAGTCGATCCACGCCTGCAACAACACCCGGCCGCTGCCCAGTTCCGCGTAGTGCGGCAGAAAGGCCAGGTTGTAGTCGTACAGCCGGCCCCGTTCCAGCAGGCCGAGGCGGTAGCTGATGCACTGGCCGTCCAGCTCCAGCACCACCAGGCGCAGGCGACCTTCGCCGGCCAGGGCGGTGAGGGCCTGGGTCATCCAGGCGCGGGAGGCCGGTGTGCTGAAGATGCCGACGCCGTCGTCGCCTTTCCAACTGGCGTCTTCCACGGCGGCGATGCGGCCGAGCCAGTCGCCCGCATTGTCGGCATCCAGCACTACCCGCCGGACCTGCGCGCCACAGGCGGCGATCCGCTTGCGCGCGCGGCGCAGCTTGTAGCGCGGATCGCCGCTGACTTCCTGGCGGTCGGCGGCGCTGAGCTGGTGCACCGGCACCGCGCAGGAGCGGCGCCGTTCATGGGTCGAACTGCGCCAGCCCCAGTGCAGCAACCAGGGTTCGCCCTGGGTGACTTCGCTCAGTTGCAGCAGGGCGTGGGGCAGGTGCCGGCGGATCTCGCGCAGCACCTGGGGCGCGTCGCGCTCGGGCAGGTCGATAAGCAGGCCGATGCGGTCGCTCAGCGGATAGCCCAGGTGGCGCACCACGCTGAACGTCAGCGGACCGATCCGCCAGGGCATGCGCACCAGCGGCAGGCACAGGCACAAGTGGTCGCGGTCGAAGCCGAGCAGCACCTGCAAGGTGTGCCCCGGTTCCAGCGCCGCCGCGGCCGCCCGCAACCAGCCGAGGCTGTTGAATGGCGTGGCCTGCGGCAGGCGCTGGCGCAGGTGTTCGTAGGCCTGCGCCGGGAAGGCGGGCGCGTCCAGCGAGTCGAGCCAGCGCAGGCGCAGGCCCATCTCAGGCCACCCCTACGGACGGCGCCACTGCCGGCGGCTTGCGCAACGCGGCCAGGCGCGAACCCGCGTAGCGGCTCTGGCGAAAGAACTTCCAGCGCCCGAACAGGCAATAGACGTGGGTGACCCGGCCCTGCTCGGCGTAGCCCATGCGCAGGTGCAGTTTCAGCGCCGGGATATTATGGCTTTCGCAAACGTCCACGACTTTGTCGCAGCCCTGTTTGAGCATGGCTTTCCACAGGTTCAGTTGCAGATCCACCGACAGCGTGGTGCCCCAGTAGGCGCGGGTCAGTTCGCCGCCGAACTCGAAGAACTCACCGGCGTTCACCGGGAACCAGCAGCCGTAGTAGTGATGGTCGTGGTAGTCCCGCGGGCACCCCCAGATGAAGGCCACCACATGACCTTCGGGGTCGCGATGGATGATCCCGGTGTGACCTTCGGCGAGCAGCTCGCGCATGGTTTCCAGGCGGTCGCCGAAGTAGCGCGCGAAAGCATGGATATTTTGCAGGGTGATCCTTTCGGCCTGGGTCGGGCTGCTGGGCTTGAGGTTGTGGGGCGGCACCGGGCTGACCAGGTCGCGCTCCATCCAGAGCAGTTCCCAGTGGTAGAACATATAGCGGTGCAAGGCGGTTTTCAGGGTCGAGCGCAGTCCTTTGTGCCTGAGGTGCGTTTGAAGCTGGTTCAGTACACGCATGATTGCCTCCAGGGGCGGGCAAGGCGGGTGGATCAGCGCGCGGATCACGACGCGCTCCAGCTCAGGGCAAACAGTGTTTGTCCTGGCAGATCGAACCCGAGCCGGCCATCGCGACAGACCAGATTGGCCGTGCGTGGCTGGTGATCGGGCCCGAAAAGGGTCAACCGGGGATTGGCCGGGCAGTGCGCGGCAGCGGTGGCGAAACGCACCTGCTGGGCGCGCTCGCTCTTGTTCACGCCGAGCACGCTGCGGGCGGGGCCGCGGGCCATGGCCAGGGCATCGACCTCGAAGGCGTCGTTGTCCAGGCGCAGCACCTCGTCCAGCCAGTGCTGCTGGATGAACTGCTGGGCCAGGCCGACCGGCTTGAGCACGAAACGCTGCGGGTCGAGCACTTGCAGCATGCCCTTCGGGTAGTCGGGTTCGTCGGCGGCCTGGAACCAGTTGAGCATGTCCAGCAGGCCGTCGGCGCTGGCGTTGATCGCTACCGAGGCCCACCACAGCGCGGCGTAATGGCCGTTCTGCTCATACAGGCTCAGGCTCGAACCGGGCGACAGGTTGGTCTGGTCCAGCAGCAACGCCTTGCGCGGCCGGCCACGCTCATCGAGGCCCACCAGCGCGGCGGCCTGGCGCACGTTGTCGCGGTAGACCCGGGTCGCCAGCAGATCGCGGACCATCCATTCGTGCCAGGCCAGCGCATCGATGCGCGGGCCGAATTCCTCCAGCAGACGCCGCGCCCAATCCAGCCCGCGACGCTCGGCGCTGTGCTCGGCCAATGGGCCGTTGACCAGCCGCGAGCTGGCCGGCATGGCGATGCGCACCCCGGCTTCGCGGGCGCCGGCGTAGTCTTCGACCTGTTGCAGGCGTTGCTGGAAGAACGCGCGGAAATCCTCGAAGCGCGGGTAATTCAGGTTCGGCTCGTCGGCGAACGCCAGGTAGTGCCGGCCCGCGCCACCCAGCGCGACACTGGCCGCCAGCCAGGCTTGCAGGCCCTGGCGGCTGGTGGCGTCGTCGCTCAGGTCGGCGCGGCGGCCGGTGGCGGCGAGCAGGGTGATGTCGTCTTGAATGGCGAAGCGCTCGCGGTACAGGCGGCGGAAGGCGGTCTCGTAGTCCGGCTGCCGGGCCAGCACGTCGACGAAACTGTAGAAACCCGCCGCCCGTGGTTTCAGGGCATCGAGTATCGGGTGGCTGGCCACGGGCGGCAGCAGATAGGGCAGGTTCAGCCCGAGTTTTGCCGTCGGGCCCAGGCGCTGCTGGCCGAGGCGCAGGTTCACCGTGCCGGGTTGTTCATCGAGCGGGCCAAGGTCGGCGACGCGGCCGGCGAACAGGTTGGCCGTGCCGTCCAGCCAGAACGCCGCCTTGCCGCGGCCTTGCAGTTCCAGGCGCCAGACCTGCGGGCGCGGGCTGACGGGCAGGGTGACTTCCTCGTATTGCCAGTAGGCCGGCTGCGCCACCAGGTTCAGGCTCAGCGCCTGGTCGTCGTCCAGGCGCACGGCGCGCAAGCCGCTGACGCCGCCGTGGTACTTGCCGGCGAGAATCGCCTGCTCGCCGGCGGCCACGCGGAAGTACAACTGCGTCCCGGCCTCCACTTGCAGGCTCACATGCACCCGCGCCGGAGCGAACTGGGCGCGGGTGCTGTCGCTGAACGCGGGCCGGTAGCGGCGGAAACTGTAGCCGGGAATCTCCAGCCGGTAGCTGCCGTGGCCGACCGCCAACGGCCATTGCTGTTCACCGCGCGCTTCGCTGGCGGCGATATCGCGGCGGGCGGCGAGGCGGCCCTGGCCGTCCAGCAGGAACACCTGCTCCGGGTTGGCCTCGGCCTGCCAGGCGCCGACCCAGTCGAGGCGCAACTGATCGGCGCGGCCCGGGGTCAGGTACAGGCTGCCGTCGCGGATATCCGGCCAGCGCAGTTCGGCAGCGCCGGCCGCGCCGCTGAACAGCATCAGGCCGATAAGCAGGCGCACGGCGTTCATCCGGCCACCCGACCGGGCAACATGCGCCACAGCGGCAGCAGGTCGCCGGGCAGGATAAACAGCGTGCGCCACCAGGCCACGCCGCTGAGCCGGCAGTACAGCACCAGCATCGCCAGCGTCACCGCGAGGTAGGCGATCGACGACGCCAGTGCCGCGCCGACGATGCCCCAGCGCGGGATCAGCAACACGTTGAGCAGCAGGTTCAGCGCGGCGCCGGCGCCCATCATCAGCGACACGCTGCCGGGGCGGTTTTTGCCCAGCAGGTCGAGGCGCAGGATGCTCGCGTAGCACAGGCCGAACAGCCCCGGCAGCAAGCCGAGCAGCGCCGGGTAGGCCGGTTGGTACTCGGCGCCGAACAGGGTGACGATCAGCCATTCGCCCACCAGCGCCATGCTCAGGCAGGCGCCGAGCATCACCGTGGCGGTCAGGCGCAGGGCCAGCGGGGTCAGTTTGTCGATGCCGGCGTCCTGTTGCAGCAGGCGCTTCATCAGCGGCGTGGTCACCGCTTCCGGGACGATCAGCAGCAGTTCGGCGGCGGCGCTGGCCATGGCGTAGTGACCGAGGGCGGCGCTGCCGAGCAGGGCGCTGATAAACAGATAATCCGAGCGCAGGATCACCTGCTGGAACAGCAGGTCCGGGTGGCTCTTGGCGCTGTAGGCGAGCAGTTCACGCTGGCCGGCGCGGTCCCAGCACAGCCGCAACGGATGACTGCGCCGCAGCCAGACCAGCCCCAGCACCACCACCAGGCCCAGCCCCAGCAGCCAACTGGCCAGCGCCGCCGACAGCGCGGCTTCAGGCCACAGCGCATAGAAGACGAGGAACAGCAGCAGCGGCGCCAATGATTCGCTCAGGCGCAGGGCGTTGAAGGCGCCGACGCCACCGGTGGCGTTGTGCAGCGTCAGCAGGCCGCTCTTCAGCACGCTCAGCGGCACCGCCAGCAACAGCAGCCAGGCCAGCAGGCCGAGTTGCTGGCTGACGGCCAGTTCGATGCCGAAGCCGCGCAGCGCGGCGAGGCAGATCAGGGTCAGCAAGGCGGCCAGCAGGCAACCGTAAACCAGCACCTGGGTCAGCAGCAGACCGACATTGCGCTGCTGCGCCGCCTGATAACCGATGGCGCTGTTGAGGCCGCCACTGGTGGCCGCGGCGATCAGGTCCGGCAGGCTGCTGAGCAGGGCGAACAGGCCGCGTTCGCTGGGCCCGAGCAGCCGCGCCAGCAGCACGTTGCGCAGCAGGCGCAAGGCGATCATCGCCAGCCGCGTGCCCATGCTCAGCAGCAAGTGGCGCACATAGGCGGGACGGCTCATCAGTGACCTCCACGGCTGATGCGCCAGGCCAGCAGCGACGGCCGGCTGGCGTTGCGCTGGCTGACGCCGATGCGCGGCAGGGCCAGCGGATCGTCGCTGTCCTGGCACAGCCCGGCGCGGGTGCTCAGTGCCCACGGATAACGGTGCGCCGCCAGACGCTGGCGCACGCGCAAGTCGTGGTCGCCGTTGGGGTAGCAGTACACCGGCAGCGGGTTGCGGCAGCCGTTGAGCAGGGCGCGGTGACTGCGCAGCAGCTCTTCTTCCAGGCGGCGGTCGTCGAGGCCGGGCAACAGCGCGTGACTGGCGCCATGGGGGCCGAAGCTGATCAGGCCGGAGTCTTCCAGTTGCCGCACCTGTTGCCAGTCGAGGGCCTGGGGCAGCGATTCCGGCGGGCAAGCGTCGGTGAGCAGGTGCAGGGCCTGCGGCGCCAGGGTTTTCAGGCTTTGCAGGTAGCGCGCCAGGGCCAGGCTGCGGGCGCGAGGCGCTTCGTTCATGAAGTAGGCGGCGGGCAATGGCCGGCCGACCCGCCGCAGTTGCTCGATCAGCAGGTGCCGCGGCGCCTCGCCGTGGCTGCCCCAGAGCGTCTCGCCGAGGCTTTCCCACCAGAAGCGCTGGCGGCTGCCGATGTAGTCGGTGGAAAGAAAGATGCTCGCCGGCACCTGGTATTTCGCCAGCAGCGGAAAGGCGTGCAGGGCGTTGTCGCGCCAGCCGTCGTCGAAGGTCAAGGCCACCCGTGGCCGATTGCCGCCGTGGCCTTGCAACAGGTCCAGCAGCGGCAGGCAGTCGAAGTGCTGGCGCAGCCAGCGTAGCAGCCGCTCGAACGCCTGCGGACCGACGCACAGTTCGTTGCGGTGCGGCAGTTCGGCAGCGCGATCATCGGCCAGCACCCGGTGCAGCATCAGGATCAGCCCGGCACCGTGCAACTGCCGGCGTCCCACCGGAGAGTTCAGGTAGATCCAGCCGCTGGCGCGCTTGATGGTGGTCTTGATCGGCATGGCCGGTCCTCAGCGATTCTGGTCAGGGTTCCATTGCTGATAACTGTGCCCGCGCAGGAACTGCCACAGGCCGACACTCATCCCGGCCAGCGTCACCAACACGTACGCGGCCAGGCGAAACGGTTTCGGCAAGCGGTGCCCGGCATCGAGCAGGCCGACCAGCGCCACGGCGTAGCCGAGCAGTTGCATGCTGCAGGTCCAGCGGTAGAACGCGCCGTCGTCCAGCAGCCAGAGGTTGCTCAGCAGCAACGGCAACAAAAGCACCGGGGCCAGCCGGCGCAGCAGCTTGTGGCTGATCAGGGCGATGGCGTACAGGCCGTGGCGTAGCGGGTTGAGCAGTGACCGCCGCGCGGCCAGGCTTTGCAGGCCGCCGACGGTGACCCGCTGGCGCCGGCGAAACTGTTTGCCGGCCTCGTCCACGCCGTAATCCAGCACCACCGCCTCGGGCACATAGACCAGTCGCTGGCCCGCCGCCGGGGCGCAGGTGCTGATAAAAAAGTCGTCGTTGACCTGCGGCGGAATCGGCTGGAACAGCTCCCGCCGAAGGGCGAGCAAGGCGCCGTCGGCGGAAACCATGCAGCCGGTGCGGTTCTCGACCCGGCGCACCCAGGCCTCGAAGTGCCGGTAGAGGCTGTCGCCCAGGCTCAGGCCCTTGCCCGGCCGGGGGATGATCATCTGCCCGGCGCTCCCGCCGACCCCCGGAGTTGCCAGCGGCAGCAGCAAGTGGCGCAGGGTGTCGTCGGCCCACTGGTTGTCGGCGTCGGTGAACACCAGCACCTCGCCCTGGCACAGGCTGACTGCGCGGTTGAGCGCCGCGGCCTTGCCCAGGCGCGGCAGGTCCAGCACCTGGACGCGCGGATCGCTGACCGCCCGGGCGCAGGCCACGGTGCGGTCGTTGGAGCCGTCGCTGGCGAGGACGATCTGCAAGGCCGCGGCCGCGTAGTCCTGGTTCAGCACGCTGCGCAGTTTCTGTTCGATATGCCGTTGCTCGTTGTGCGCGGCAATCACCACGCTGATCGACAGCGGCACGTGCGGGCCCGGTTCACGGCGCGTGCAGAACGGCGCGGCGAGGCTCAACAGCAGCGGATAGCCGAGCCAGGCATAGAGTGGCAACAGCAGGCACAGCCAGAAGATGAGCTCAGCCACGGGCTGGCCTCCTTGCGGTGAAGTTGAACAGGCTCAGGACGAACGCCATGCCGGCCAGGTGCAGCCGGATAAAGTGCAGCCCCCAGAGTTGCAGGATCAGCGTCGGCTCGCGGTGCTTCAGGCTCTGCCGCAGGCTCAGGGCCAGGGCCGGCAGGCTGGCGGCGAGCACCAGCAGCAGGGTCAGGTGCGGGAAACCGTCGAGCAGCGCCGACAGGGCCATGGCATCAAGCACCCAGGCGCCCATGGACAGCGCCGGAAAGCGCAGCAGGCGCAGACTCGCGCCGTTGCTGCGGAGCAATTGCAGGTGACTGCTCTGGCGCCACATTTCCTTGCCCAGCCATTCTTTCCAGGTGCATTCGTAACCCCAGTGCAGGACCACCGGTTCGCGCAGCACCAGCAGGCGTGCGCCGGCCTCGCTCAGGCGCAGGGTGAAATCCTTGTCCTCGCCGCTGCGCAGGCTTTCGTTGAAGCCGCCAACGGTGTCGAACCAGTGCCGAGGCATCAGCAGGTTGGGGCTGGGCAGCCATTGCTGGCGGTGCATCAACTCACCGGCGCGCAACGTGCGCCGCTGCCAGGCGCTGGCGAACCACGGTGCCTGGTGCGGGGTGTCGCAATCCAGGGCGAAGACATCGCCCAGGCCCTGGGCGTGGGCGTCGAGCAGGCGCCGGAGCCAGTTGTCCGGGACTTCGATATCGGCGTCGAGAAACGCCAGCCAGTCACCCGCGCAAGCGGCCGCGCCACGGTTGCGCAGGGCGCCGATGCTCAGGCCCGGCAGGCTCAGCACCCGCGCACCGAGGGCGCGGGCGATCTGCGGGCTGTCGTCGCTGGAGCCGTTGTCGACCACGATCAGCTCGCAGTCGATCCCGGCTTCGCTCGCCGCGCGCTGGGCCGCGGCGAGGGTCCGGCCGATGTGCCGGGCCTCGTTGAACATCGGGATGACGATGGCGACCCGGTTCATGGCCGCGGCTCCAGCCGGCCAGCGGCTTCGGCCTGGCTGCGCAACACCCAGGACAACCCCAGCATGATCCACAGGTATTTGTGGTTCGGCGCGCTGAGGAACATCAGGAACAGGCCCAGCGACAGCAGGCTCATGCACAGGTGGGTGAGCAGGTCGGCGCGGGCCACGTCATGTTGTTGCAGCCAGGCGGCGCGGGCGCTCCACAGGTTGCGCAGGGCCAGGGCGATCATGCCGACAAACAACACGCCGCCGGGAATGCCGACTTCGCTGAACAGCTCCAGGTAAGTGTTGTGCGCCCGCCGGTAGAGGTCGGTGACCTTGCGGTTGGCGGAAAACGCCTTGGCGTAGCCGGTGGTGGCGTAGTGCAGGGGAAAGGTGCCGGGGCCGGAACCGAGCAGCGGGTTTTCGCGGATCATCTTGCCGCCGACCACGATGTACGAGGCGCGGCGGCCGAGCGAGTCGTCCTCGTGGGCGTTGACCCCGGACTTGAGCACGCTCAGCGACTGGATGCGCTCGATGTAGCTGGCCGGCATCACCGCCGCCGCGACCGGCAGCAGCAGGGCCAGGGCCAGCATCAGCACGCCGAGGTGGCGCGGGCGCAGGCGGGTGAGTTGCACCCGGTAGTGGTAGAGGCCGATACCGAGGCTGATCAGCAGCACCACCAGCCCGGAGCGCGATTCGGTCTTGGTCATGCCGGCCAGCAGCAGGCCGGTGCAGGCCAGCCACAGCAACCGTTGGCGCAGGCTCGGGCTGTTGAGCAGCAGCCAGATCGCCAGCGGCACGGCGAAGGCGATCAGCAGGGCGAACACGTTGGGGTCGTCGAGCAGGCCGGAGGCGCGGCCCTGGTCCTGGTATTTGCTGGAGAACATCGCCATCACGCAGGTGGCGGCGACGCTGAGGCAGACCAGCCGGGCCAGCCAGGCGAGGTTCAGTTCGCGGCCGAGCAGCAGGGTCATGACGAACAGCAGCAGGCCGATCGACAGTTCGCGCAGGTGCTGGGCCGACATCAGCAGGCTTTCGCTGGCCCAGAAGCTCAACCCGTAACAGGCCAGGAAGGCGACCAGCAGCGGCCAGAGGTTGCTGCGCAGGCGCTCGCCTTTCAGTTGGCCGCTGGCCAGTTGCAGGCTCAGCACCAGGATCAGGCCGGCGCCGATCAGCTTGGCGGCGGACAGGTCGCTGTCCTTGAACAGGCCTTCGAAAGGCACCAGGGCGATGATCGCCAGCAGGCCCCAGGCCGGACGCCGGTACAGCAGGAGCAGGCCGCCCAGCGCGGCGACCGCGCCGGGCGCCAGGTACGGCCAGGGACTGACCAGCAGGATCAGGGCCAGCAGGCCGAACAGGCCGACCAGCGAAAGGGGCAGGATCATGCGCGGACCTCCGTTGCGGCGCCCAGGTAAACCTGGGCCCAGCGTTGCGCCAGGGTAGGCAGGTGGTAGCGTTCGCGTTGGGTGTGGCGGGCCTGGGCGGTGAGTTCACTGGCCTGGGCCGGGTCGTCGATCAGGGCGCTCAGTTGCGCGGCCAGTTCGTCCACCGCCAGCGGTGTGGCCAGCAGACCGCTGCGGCCGTGTTCGATGACATCGGGAATGCCGCCGACGCCGAAGGCCACCACCGGCACGCCGTCCTGCATGGCTTCCAGCAGGATCATCGGCGTGCCTTCGGTGCGCGAGCTGATGACCAGCGCATCGAGGCGGCTCATCCACGGCCGCATGTTGTGCTGGAAGCCCGGCAGGCGAATCCGCTCCAGCAGCCCGGCGGCGCTGATGCGGGCTTGCAGGGCGGCACGTTCCGGGCCGTCGCCGAGCATCACCGCGTTCACGTGCGGGTAGCGCCGGCACAGCGGAATCAGCGTGTCGAGAAACAGGTCCGGGCCTTTTTCACTGCTCAGACGCCCGACATAGCCGGCCAGCCACTCGCCCGCGCGGGCAACCCGCGGCGTCTGGCCGGATGCCTCCGGCAGGCCGTTGGGGATCACCCGGATCTTCTGCGTCGCGACCCCGGCACGGCGCAGGATGCGCGCGATGCTCTCGGCCACGCAGACCACCTGGCTGACCACGGCGGTGCGGCACAGTTGCAGGGTCAGCCAGGTGTAGAAACGCTGTTTGAGGTTGCGCGGGGTAAAGCCGTGCTGGGTCGCCACCAGCGGCAGGCGCCACAGGCACGCCGCCAGCCAGCCGAGCAGCAGGCCCTTGAAATTGTGCGCGTTGAGCAGCGGCCGTTGGCCGCGCTGTTCGCCCAGGTACAGCAGCGGTTGCACCAGCCCCGCGCGGCACTGACAGTCCACCCCGGCGGCGCGAAAACGCGCCAGCAGTTCGGGCGGTGCATCGAGAAACAGCACCCGATGCTGACCGGGGGTGGCCAGGCAATGATCCAGCAGCATGCGCTCGGCGCCGTAGAATCCACCGCTGTTGAGCAGGTGGATGATCGGCTGGCGCGGGGCCGGGGCGTTCAATTGCGCACCCAGTGCCACAGCCGTGGCAGCGTCCATTGTTTGTACGGATTGGTTTGTTCCGGGGTCTGGTCGTTGATCACCAGCAGCACGGGCAGGCCCAGTTCGTGGCCGATTTGCGCTGGATGCTTGAAGCGGTGGTCGAAGAACTCGCGGACATAGACCAGGGCAATCGCCAGCAGCAGGCCGGTGAGCAGGCCGAACGGGATGATCAGCATCGGCCGCGGGAAGGCTGCTTCGGTGGGCTGGTACGGCGCGCTGAGAATCCGCGCGTTGGACAGGTTGTCCAGTTGGCCCTGGCCGCGGCTTTCTTCGTAGCGCTGGGTGTAGGTGAAGAAGGCCTTGTGCAGGGCGTCGATCTCGGTGTCGAGCTGACGGGCCTTGCTCATGGTCTCCTGCAACTGGTGGATGCGCCCTTTGAACTCGCCGATACGCTGGGTTTTCTGGGCGATCACTTCCTGCACCACGGTCAGGTCTTTTTCCCGTTCGCGGATGCGGTTGTCCACCACCTTGAGAAATTGCTGGCGGCTGCGGGAGATTTGCTCGCGCTGCAACTGCATCGGTTCGCTGTTGGGCTGGAACACCGCCAGGTCGTTGCCGTAGCGCGACACTTGGGTGGTCAGTTGCTCGCCCAGTTGTTTGATCTCGCGATCTTCGAAGGCCACGTTGTCGACGGTGGTGGTGAAGGTGAACGGGAAGCTGTAGTCGTTCATCTTCGCGCTGTTGGCGGCGCTCAGCGCCGACTTCAGGTAATCCAGCCAGCGCTGGCTTTGCAGCAGGCGGTCACGGTACTGGTTGAGCGCCTGTTCCTCGGTGTTGATCGCGTTCAGGCGGAAGGTGATTTCTTCCTTCGGATCGGACGAACCGGCGGTTTCCAGCAGGCTGAGGCGTTTGCTTTCGAGGTCATCGAGGCGGGCCTGGTATTGCAGTTTCTTCTGTTCATAGAAGGACTGCGGCAGCTCGTTGGATTGCAGGTCCTGGCGGTTTTTCAGGTAGTTGTCCAGCAACTGGCTGACGAACGCCGTGCCCTGGGCCGCGTCGCCGAAGCTGTAGGTCACCGAGATCACGTTGGAGCCGGGCAGGGTCTCGACCTTGAGGTTCTTGGTGGCCTGTTCGGTGAGGGCATCGAGTTCGGTGTCGCGGGCCGATTCGACCTTGTTGCCCAGCGCCGAGCGCAGCGGATCGAGCACATAGGCGCGCAGCGGATGGAACAGCAGTTTGTCCACCACGCCGGGCTCGACCTGATAGCGGCCTTCCTCACGCAACTGGCTGATGGTCTGGCGAATCAGCGTCGGCGAGCGAAGGATATTGCTCTCGGTTTCCATGTCCGCCAGCGACGGCGGGATGAACTTGTCGGTTTCCTGGGCGAGGGCGGTATTGGTGTCGCTCTGCGACAGCTTTTTCGATTGCACGATGACTTCGGCGCCAATGTCGTAGCTCTGACGCAACATCAGCGGCAGCAGCAGGGCAATCACCGCGAAGGCGAGGAAGATCCGTTTCACCCACTGCCGGTTGGCGTAGAAGATCCGGAAGAATTCGTGCAGGTAGTTCTCTTTGGGATTCATGAGCTGATTCATCACGCGATACCCCCGAGGTCAGTTGTCGCTGCCTTTGTTGTCGACGCGGTAGCCGAAGCTGAACCCCACGCCCTGGAACAGCACGACGTCAGCCAGTTGCCGGGCCAGTTCGCCGGCGCTGGCCAGCTTGGTCTTGGGCACGTAGAGCATGTCGTCCGGTTGCAGGTAGGCGACCTGCGCGGCGCTGGCGTCCAGCGCTTTGTCCACGTTGTAGGGCATGGCCTGCACCTGGTTGCCGTTGCGCCGCATGATCACCACCGAGTCCAGCCGCGCCTTGATGCTCGGGCCGCGGGCCAGGGTCAGGGCTTCAAGCACCGAGACCGGGCGACGGATCGGGTAGGCGCCGGGCTGGCCGACTTCACCCAGCACGTAGATCTCGTTGACCGCGGTGGACTTGAGCATCACATCGACACTCATGCGCCCCGGCAGGTCGGCGTAGCGCTTGTTCAGGTACGTCTCCAACTGGGTCACGGTCATGCCTTGCAGGGCGACCGAGCCGACTTCCGGAAAGTTGGCGTGGCCGTCGCTGCCCACGGTGATCTCGCGGCTCATGCCGGTGGCCGGGTGGTTCAGCGCGCTTTTCAGGTTTTGCTCGTTGGTCAGCGGGCTCAGCACCTGCACCGTGAGCTGGTCGCGGTTGGGCTGGAACAGGCTCTTGTTGCGGTAGGCCTGCTGGATCGCGGCCCGGGCCTGCTCGGGGGTCATGCCGGCGACGTTCACCGAGGTGTTGGCCGCCGGCAGTTCGATGCGCCCGTCGGGCAGCACCAACTGGTTGCCGTTGAGCGAGCTGGCGGAGAGGAAGCTCAGGCCGATGGTGTCACCGGACTGGATACGGTAGGCATCGGAGCCGCTGGTGCTGATGTGGAAGATCACATCCAGCACGTCCTGCGGACGCAAGACCTGTTCCTTGCTGGAAAGCTCGGTGTCCTGGGCGTTGGCCGGCGCGGCGGTGAGGATCTGTACCGGCATCGTCCGGGCGTCCTGCTGGGTGGTGCAGGCCGCCAGTGGCAATAGCGCGAACAGGGCGATCAAGGGCATTTTCATGAGTGTTTCCCTCGCACGGTCGGCTCAAAGGTTGTTGTAGAGCCACTTGGGCATGTAGTAGCGGCGCCGGTTGAAGACGCTGCCGATCAGCCGCGCGCCGGCCTGGACCAGGCGCTGGCTGGCGGCCTGGGCCACTTCGCGGCGGGTGTCGTCGGCGTTGATCACCAGGATCACGCCGTCCACCAGCGGGCCCATCACCAGGCTGTCGGCACCGGCGTAGACCGCTTCGCCGTCGATCACCACGAAGCGGTACTCGGCCGCCAGCGTGTGCAGCAGCGCGCGCAGCAGTTCCGGGTCGAGGCGTTCGCCACCGCGGTCATGCAGGCCGCCGGGCAGCACGTCGAAGCGCTGGTCGGACAGGCGCACGATGCAGTCCTGGGCCAGTGGCGGTGTCTGGTCGTCGAACAGCAGGTCGTGAAAACCCCGCAGCTTGTTCAGGCCCAGTTGCTGGCTGAGGGTGTTGGGGCCGTTGCTGCCGTCGATCAGCAGCACCGTTCCACCGCTCATCAGGGCCAGTTGGCTGGCGAACGCCAGCGCGCTGGTGCTGGTGCCGCTGCCGCTGTTGGCGGCGGTCAGCAACAGGACGCGCTGCGCCGGGTCGAGCACGGTGGAGGTGAGGTTGGTTTCGCTGGGGACAGCGATGCTCATGCTTCTTGAAGTAGAACCGTCCATCTCAACTTGCTCCGTGGCCACTGAAGACTTTGAAGGGGGTCTTGAGCAGGATTTTCAGGTCCAGGCTCAGGCTCTGTTCGGCGATGTAGCTCAGGTCCAGTTCGACCCGCTGGTCGAAGTCGATGTCGCTGCGCCCGGAGATCTGCCAGAGGCCGGTCATGCCCGGGTAGATGCTCAGGCGCGCGAGGTGGTTGTCCTTGTAGCGGTAGGCGTTGAACGAGGTGGGCCGGGGGCCGACCAGGCGCATGTCGCCGAGCACTACGTTGAACAGGTTGGGTAGCTCGTCCAGGCTGCTGCGCCGTAGCCAGCGACCGATCGGGGTTACCCGCGGGTCATCGTCGATCTTGAAGTCGATGGACTGGGCGCCGTGCTTGTTGAGGTGGCGCAGCGACTCCTTCCGCGCCTCCGCGTCGGCGACCATGGTGCGGAACTTGAACATGCCGAAATTGCGGCCCCGGTAGCCGGTGCGCTTCTGCACGAAGAACACCGGCCCCGGGCCACTCGCCTTGACGGCCACGGCCAGGCCCAGCAGCAGCGGCGCCAGCAGCACGATCAGCAGCGAGGCGCCGCCGGCGGCGACCCAGCGGTTGGTCCGCGACAGCGTCCAGGGGCGACCGCCGAGGCGGCCGGTGAACCAGCCGCGGCCCTGTTTGTGGACCGCCGAGTCGATGCGCATGCGGTGTTTGGGGTCCATGCGCTTGTCCTGGCTCAGCGCCTGGATCTGCGCGCTTTTCGGTTGTCCGGTCATAGCGACCTCCGTTGCTCGTCGGGCGACGCCCGGTGGATCTGCGCTGGCGTCCCGTGCAGCGGCAGGTAGTGATCGAGGAACCAGGCGGCAAAGCGTCCGAGGCCCTCGTCGAGGGAAATCAGCGGGGTGAAACCGGTGGCGTGGGCCAGGTCGCTGGCGTCGGCGCAAGTGTCCAGCACGTCGCCGGGCTGCAGCGGCAGCAACTCGATGGCGGCGCGGCGGCCGAGGTGTTTTTCCAGCAGGGCGACGTAGTCCAGCAGCGCCACCGGGCGTTGCCCGCCGATGTTGTACAGGCGCCAGGGCGCGTGGCTGCTGGCCGGGTCCGGGGTCATCGCGTCCCAGCCCGGGTTGGCCTGTGGCGCCAGGGGAATCAGCCGCACCATGCTTTCGACGATGTCGTCGATGTAGGTGAAATCACGCTGGTGCCGGCCATGGTTGAACAGGCGCAGCGGGCGGCCTTCGACGATGGCGCTAGCGAACTGCATCGGCGACATGTCCGGGCGACCCCAGGGGCCGTAGACGGTGAAGAAGCGCAGGCCGGTGGCCGGGATGCCGAACAGGTGGCTGTAGCAGTGGGCCATGGCTTCATTGGCTTTCTTGGTCGCGGCGTACAGCGACAACGGGTGGTCCACCGCATCGCGTACCGAATAAGGCGTGTGCTGGTTGGCGCCATACACCGAGCTGGACGAGGCGTAGAGCAGGTGTTGCACCGGGTGGCGGCGGCAGCTTTCGAGAATGTTGAGAAAGCCGCTGAGGTTGCTGTCGAGGTAGGCCCGCGGATTCTCCAGCGAGTAGCGCACCCCGGCCTGGGCGGCCAGGTGCAGGACCACGTCGGGGCGCTCACGGGCGAACAGCGCGTCCAGCGCGCTGGCGTCGGCCAGCTCGATACGCTGCAACGGAAAGTGCCCGGCCTGCTGGCGTACCCAGCCGACCCGTTGATGCTTGAGGGTCGGGTCGTAATAGCCATTGAAGTTGTCCAGGCCAAGCACCTGGTAGCCGTCGCGCAACAGCCGCAGGACGCAATGGGCGCCGATGAAACCGGCCGCGCCGGTGACCAGGACTTTCATGGCGCGGGCACTTCCGGATCGACATGACGCAGGCCGATGCCGCAGTAATCCAGGCCGAAGGTCGCGACCTGGTCGGGGTTGTACAGGTTGCGGCCGTCGACGATCAGGCGCTGGCGCAGTTTCTTCGCCAGCAGGGTGAAGTCCACCACGCGAAAGTTCTTCCACTCGGTGCAGATCACCAGGGCGTCGGCGTCTTCCAGGGTGTCGTCGCGGGTGGCGCAGAGTTTCAGGTCGTTGCGGTAGCCGTAGAGGCGCCGGCATTCGGCCATGGCTTCCGGGTCGAAGGCATGCACGGTGGCGCCTTCGGCCCACAGCGCTTCCATCAGGTAGCGGCTCGGCGCTTCGCGCATGTCGTCGGTGTTGGGCTTGAAGGCCAGGCCCCAGAGCGCCACCGACTTGCCCTTGAGGCTGCCGGGAAAGTGCTGCTTGAGTTTGCTGAAGAGAATCTGCCGCTGGGCGTCGTTCACTTCGCTGACGCTCTGCAGCAGGCGCAGCGGCATGCCGTTGTGCTCGGCGGTGTGCAGCAGGGCGCGCAAGTCTTTGGGAAAGCACGAACCGCCGAAGCCGCAGCCGGGGTAGATGAAGTGGTAGCCAATGCGCGGGTCGGAGCCGATGCCTTTGCGCACCGCTTCGATGTCGGCGCCCAGGCGTTCGGTGAGGTTGGCCAGCTCGTTCATGAAACTGATACGGGTGGCGAGCATGGCGTTGGCCGCGTACTTGGTCAGCTCGGCGCTGCGGTTGTCCATGAACATGAGCTTTTCATGGTTGCGGCAGAAGGGCGCGTAGAGTTCGGTGAGCTGGTCCTGGGCCTGGGCGTCGCAGGTGCCGACGATGATCCGGTCGGGGCGCATGCAGTCGGCCAGGGCGCTGCCTTCCTTGAGGAACTCCGGGTTGGACACCACGCGGACTTTCAGCGTCAGTTTGCCGAGCCGGTCGAGTTCTTCCCGGGCCAGTAGCGCCACCGTGTCGGCGGTGCCCACCGGCACCGTGGACTTGATGATCAGGGTGCGATCGGCCTCCATCAGCCCGGCGATCTGCCGGGTTACCCCGAGCACATGGGAGAGGTCGGCGGAGCCGTCTTCGTCGGGCGGCGTGCCGACCGCGATGAACACCAGTTCGGCATGCGCCACGGCATCGCTGGACTGGGTGCTGAACAGCAGGCGACCGTCGCGGATGTTGTCTTCGAGCATGGCGGACAAGCCCGGCTCATGGATCGGCGGCACACCCTGGCGGAGCTGGCTGATCTTGTGCGCATCGACATCCACGCACAGCACCCGGTGTCCGACATCGGCCAGCGCCGCGGCCTGCACGAGCCCTACATAACCTGTACCGAATACGCTCACGTCCATTCCGGGTTGCCTCGCAGGGCGTAATGGGGATGAAACAGCGGTGTGATTTCGGTATAGCGCAGGCTGGCGGAAAAGTGTCAAAGCAATGGCATGTTTCGTTTAACTTACAGCGCCTGTTGGCGAGGTCGTTTTGCCATCAACTCTTTTCCAATCCGTGCTTTAGCGAAATCGACGCTGGCCAATGGCTGTCGATTTTCGCGATGAACGGTCGAAAGCCGCGTGGTTGAAGGCTCCTGTGATTTTGTTCGATAGTCGAAGGGGCAGATTTCTGTGGTGCAAGGGGGTAGAAACAGGCGTCAAAAACTCGCCATAAAAATGACAAGCCATAGATGGAAAGAAAATCGCAAGCTGGCTACCGTTCGAGAAACCTCGCCATTCGCGGACGGAGCCTTGCCATGCGCGCATCGATCAAGAGCCTGCTGTTGCTGGCCTATCTGGCCTGCTTTCACGCCGCTATCCTCGAGCGTTTTCAAGCACTCGGCGGCGGCCTTGCACTGGTGCTCTACGGCGGGATGTTCGTGCTGCTGGCGCTGACCCTGCTGGCGGCCGCGCATATTCGCCAGGGCGCGTTGCGCTGGGGGCTGGCGCTGGTGTTCTTCGCCAGCGCGGTGTTCTTCGATGCCTACACGCGAATCACCAACAGCTACCTGACCTACAGCGCCTTCCTGTCGATGGTCTACTCCGGTGGCTTTATCCAGGAGGCGGTGGCCCAGTACCACGCCTCGATCATGCAGGCGCTGCTGCGCGGACTCTTGCTGCTGCTCGGCATCGGCCTGCGCCCCGGCGCCAGGCCACGCTTGCCGCGGGCCTTGCCGTGGACGGCGCCGGTGCTGGGGCTGCTGTTGCTCACCGGCATACTCTTCGTGCGTTCCGGCGAAGGCGCCCGTGGCCTGCCGGTGATGTACACACCGCTGGCCTACCTGAACCTGATGGCCTACGAGGCGCTGCACGACCATGTCGGCGCCCGCGAGCCGGTGAGCTTGCCGCGCAGCGGCCCGGCGCTGGTCCGCGACATCGTGCTGATCATCGACGAGAGCATCGCCGGCAACTACCTCGACACCACCACCCCACTGGGGGTCAAGACGCCGCTGACCCAGGCGCAGCCGGGCGTGCGCATTTTCAACTACGGCTACGCGGCGTCCGTCGCCAATTGCAGCGCCGACACCAACGTCACCCTGCGCTACGGCGGCACCCGCGCGGACTACCTGCGGATCAACTCGACCCAGCCGTCGATCTGGCAGTACGCCCACCAGGCCGGGTTGTCCACGGTGTACGTGGACGCCCAGCGCACCGGCGGGCACCTGCAGAACCTGATGACCGACACGGAAAAACGCGATATCGACCGCTTCATCCAGTTCGATGACACCCCGGTGCTGGAGCGCGACATGGCTGTCGCGGCGACCCTCACCGAGCTGCTGGCCGACGGCACGCCGCACCTGATCGTGGTCAACAAAGTGGGCGCGCATTTCCCGGTGCACGACAAGTACCCGGACGCCTTCATGAACTACCGCCCGGCCTTGCCCCGCGGGCAGTTCACCGATGTCACCGACACCGGCCAGCGCGACGGCTTCGCCGGGCGGCCAGAGGATTGGGTGCTGTACCGCAACGCCTACCGCAACACCTTGCTGTGGAATGTTGGCGAATTCTTCAACCGCCTGTTCGCCAAGGCCGACCTCAGCCAGGCGGTGGTGATCTACACCTCCGACCATGGCCAGGACCTGCACGAGCGCGGCAATCCCGGGCTGAACACCCATTGCGACAGCGACCCGGTGGCGGAGGAGGGGTTGGTGCCGCTGCTGGTGATCCAGGGCGAAGGGCTCAAGACCCTCGACTGGCAGGCGCACCTGGCGGACAACAAAAACCGCTCCAGCCACTACAACCTGTTCCCGACCCTGCTGCAGTTGCTCGGCTACGACAGCGCCGCGCTACAAGCGGTGTACGGCAAACCGCTAAGCGTACCGACCGAAGACCCGTTCAGCTTCAACACCCGTTTCAACGCCCGGCTGGGCGCTAGCCCGGTGTTCAAGCACATCGACCTGAGGCAGGTGGTGGTGCCGGCGGATGGCCAGGTGGTGGGAATTCGGCAGTGAAGCCGACATTTTTCCGAGCCTCGAGATCGAGCGCCGCCCCCCCCCGTAGGAGCGAGCTTGCTCGCGATGCGCCGCGCAGACGGCGCGCGATCTCAACCACGCTAAAGCGCTGCCGACGAGCACACAGCGCACACGCCAACCCTCAATCACCTCCCCAAAAACCGCGCCGGCCGCTTCTCGATAAACGCCGCCATCCCTTCCTTCTGATCCTGCGAGGCAAACAGCAACGCATTGGCCTTTCTCTCCAGCGCCAACCCCGTCTCCAGCGGCGCATCCATGCCCGCGAGGATCACTTCCTTGATCTGCTCCGCCGCCAGCGCCGGCATCGCCGCGATGACGTTGGCCAGTTCCAGCGCACGGGCCTGGACCTGATCGTCCTCCACCAGATCGCTGACCAGCCCGGCGACCCAGGCTTCCTCGGCGGTGATCGGCTGCCCGGTCAGGGCCATGCGCATGGCCTTGGCCTTGCCCACCGCCCGCACAAGGCGCTGGGTGCCGCCGATGCCGGGCATGATGCCGATGCGGATTTCCGGCTGACAGAATTTCGCCCCGCGCCCGGCGACGATCAGGTCGGCATGCATCGCCAGTTCGCAGCCGCCGCCATAGGCATAGCCGCACACCGCGGCGATCACCGGCTTCGGACAGTGCTGGATCGGCGCCCAGACCCGTTCGGTATGGCGCTGGTGAATCTCGATCGGGCCGACCCCGGCCATGCTGGTGATGTCGCCACCGGCGGCGAACACCTTGTCGCCGCCGGTGAGCAGGATGCAGCGCACCTCGGGATCGGCCCCCAGTTCGCTGAAGTGCCGCGACAGCGATGCCTGCAATTCCAGGCTCAGGGCGTTGCTCGCCTGGGGTCGGTCGAGGCGCAGCAGGGCCACGCCGGGGGCCGGGAATTCGAGCAGTACGGAGGGACGATCGGTTGCGGACATAAGCCTTCTCACGCGTGAAAAACCGGGGGGATTGCCAGGCAGTGTCGGGCGTGCGCGGGTGTCGATTCATCGTCCGTTCAGACGAAGTTTGCCCCGGCCTTTGTCCCTAGAGTGGGCCTTGTCAGCAAAACAAGGAGCCTGAAATGGGGCAGCAACGCGGTCTTGATTACAGCGGCAAGGTGGTACTGGTCACCGGCGGCACCAAGGGCATCGGCGCGGGTATCGCGCAGGGTTTCCTCGACGCCGGTGCGCAGGTCATCGTCTGTGCCCGCAACGCCCCTGAACAGCTACCGGCCAGCGGCGAACGCACGGCGGTGTTTTTCGCCGTCGACGTGCGCGACGGCGAGTCGTTGCAGGCGCTGTTCGACAGCATCCAGCGCGACTTCGGCCGCCTCGATGTGCTGGTCAACAACGCGGGCGGCGCCCCGGCGGCGGATGCCGCGACAGCCTCGCCGCGTTTTCACGAAAGCATCATCCGCCTGAACCTGATCGCGCCGCTCAACGTCGCCCAGCAGGCCAACCGCCTGATGCAAGCGCAGGAAACGGGGGGCTGCATCGTCTTTATCGGCAGCGTCGCCGCCCAGCGTCCGTCGCCGGGCACCGCCGCCTATGGCGCGGCCAAGGCCGGCGTGGTGGCCCTGGTCACCTCGCTGGCGGTGGAGTGGGCGCCCAAGGTCCGGGTGGTCACCGTCAGTCCGGGCCTGGTGCTGACCGACCAGGCTCACCTGCACTACGGCAGCGAGGCCGGCGTCGCCGCGGTCAGCGCCGGTATTCCCGCCGGACGCATGGCGGCGGCCGAGGATATCGCCAACGCCTGCCTGTACATCGCCTCGCCCCTGGCCAGCTACGCCAGCGGTTGCAACCTGCTGCTGCACGGCGGCGGCGAGCGACCGGCTTTCCTCGGTGCGGCGCAGGCCACGCCCACCTGATCGACCCCACGGCGGCGCCACCCGGTGGCCGCCCTCACTTTGCAGGAGACGACTGTGGCTGATCCACAATTGCTGTCCAACGTGCGCGCCCTGGTGGGGCGCCAATACGGTCGGGTGTATGCCTGGGACGAAGTCAACGCGCCGATGATCCGCCAGTGGTGCGAGATCATGGGCCTGGAGAACCCGCTCTACACCGATCCGGCCGCCGCGCTGCAAGGCCCGCATGACGGCATCGTCGCGCCGCCGGCGATGCTTCAGGTGTGGACCATGGAAGGCCTGCACGCCAACAACTATCCGCCGGGCTCCACCGACGAAAACCCCTATGAAGTGCTCAAGCTGTTCGAGGAACACGGCTACGCCTCGGTGGTCGCGGTGAACTCGGAACTGACCTTCCAGCGCCCGGTGCACCTGGGCGAGCGGCTGTACTACACGACCCGGCTGGACGCGGTGGGCGACGAGAAGACCACCGCCCTGGGCACCGGTTTCTTCGTCACCCTGGTGATGAGCCACTTCGTCGAGAAGCCCGAGGGCGACGAGCCGGTGGGCGAGCTGCTGTTCCGCGTCTTCAAGTTCCGCCCGGCCAATCCGCAGCCCGCGGCCAAGCCGGCCGAGGCGCTGGCCAAGCCCAAGCGTCCGCTGCCGGGGATGAGCGACGACACCCGGTTCTTCTGGGAAGGCTGCGCCGAAGGCAAGCTGCTGATCCAGCGCTGCACCGCCTGTTCGACCCTGCGCCATCCGCCGGCGCCGGTGTGCATCCAGTGCCACAGCTTCGACTGGGACACCGTGCAGGCCAGCGGTCGCGGCAGCCTGTATTCCTTCGTCGTCATGCACTACCCGGAAGTCCCGCCGTTCGATCACCCCAACCCCATCGGGCTGATCGAGCTGGAGGAGGGCGTGCGCCTGGTCGCCGGGTTGACCGGCGTGCAGCGTGACGAACTGAAGATCGGCCAGCGCCTGCAGGTGGAATTCCAGACCTTCGACGAACAGCAGACCTTGCCGCTGTTCCGTCCCGTGGCCGAGCCGGAGTAAGCGCCCATGGATTTCGAATTGAGCGAAGACCAGCGCGCCATCGAGCAGATGGCCGACAGCCTGTTCGTCGATTACTGCAACGATGACGCCATGCGCCAGTGGGACACCCGCGGCGAACCGATGATGGCCGCACTGTGGGACTTGTGCCGGGAAACCGGCCTGCATGCCTTGGCAATTCCCGAATCCGCGGGCGGCAGCGGCCTGGGCATGACCGAATTGATGCTGGTGCTGCAAGCCCAAGGCCGCGGCCTGGGCCAGGTGCCGCTGTGGCGGCATCAGTTGGCGGCGGCGACCCTGGCGACCTTTGCCAGCGACGCCTACCCGGCCTGGATCGAGCGGGCCGCCAGCGGCGAGGCGTTGCTGAGCCTGTCGCTGGAAGGCATCAATGCCGCCTGCGGCATCGAGCTGGAGGCCACGCCCAACGGCGCTGTCTGGCAGGTCAACGGCCGCATCGCCGCCTTGCCGCTGGCGGCGCAATCCGGCGCCGCGCTGGTGCCGGTGCTGTTGCATGGTCAGCCCCGGCTGATGCTGCTGGAACTGCAATCAGCCAACGTGCACCTGACCCCGGCGGTGATGACCCACGGCGAGGCGGTGGCCGATGTGCGGGTCGAGGGCCTCAGCGTCAGCCACCTGCTGCCGGTGGACGCCCTGGACTGGCTGGAATCCCGCGCCATCGCTGCTCAGGCGGCGCTGCAACTGGGGGTCAGTCAGGAACAGATCCGCCGCACCGTCGAGTACGTCAGCGAGCGCCAGCAGTTCGAACGGCGCATCGGCAGCTTCCAGGCGGTGCAGATGAGCATGGCCGACGCGCACATCGCCCTCGAAGCCTTGCGCAGCAGCCTCTGGCAGCTCTGCTACCGCCTTGACGCCAGGCTGCCGGCGCCGTCGGAAGCGCTGGCCACGGCGTGGCTGGCCTGCGAGGCCGGGCACCGCATCGGCCATGTCGCGCAGCACGTGCATGGCGGCATCGGTGTCGACCTGACCTACCCGATCCACCGTTTTCTCTATTGGAGCCGCGCCCTGGGCCTTGCCCTCGGCGGATCGGCGGCATGCCTGGAACGTCTCGGCGACTGGCTGAGCGATAACGACAAGCTGGGATGGAAATATGACCTTGAAGAACACCAAGCGCTTTGAAGACGTGCGTCCCGGCGAGTTGCTGCCGGAGCTGGCGGTGCCCATCACCGTGCCGCTGATTGCCGGCGGGGCGATCGCCACCCGCGACTACTTTCCCGGCCACCACGACCTGGACGCCGCCCGTGAACTGGGCTCGCCCCACGTGTTCATGAACATCCTCACCACCAATGGCCTGGTGCAGCGCTTCGTCGAGGCCTGGGCCGGCCCGCTGGCACGCTTCGCGTCGCTGAAGATCAAGCTCGGGGTGCCCAACTACCCCGGCGACTGCATGACTTTCAGTGGCAGCGTGACCCACCTCGATCCTGAAACCCGCACGGTCGAAGTGACCCTTGGCGGCAAGAATTCCATGGGCAACCACGTGACCGGCACGGTCGCGCTGGTCCTGCCCTGACAGCCGGAGACACTGTCATGACGCAATCGTCGATTTCCGGGCGCGCCGCCATTGTCGGACTGGGCGCGACCGAGTTTTCCAAGAATTCCGGGCGCACCGAACTGCGCCTGGCCATGGAAGCCACCCTCGCGGCGCTGCAAGACGCCGGCATCGATCCATCGGAAGTGGAGGGCTTCAGCTCCTACTCGGTGGACAAGGTGCCGGAGTACGAGATCGCCCGGCTGCTGGGCTGCAAGGACGTCAAGTTCTTCTCCCAGGTGCCCCATGGCGGCGGCGCCGCCTGCGCGCCGATCCTCCACGCGGCGATGGCCGTGGCCACCGGCGTGGCCAAGGTGGTGGTGGTTTACCGGGCAATGAACGAACGTTCCTGGTACCGCTTCGGCAGTGGCAGCTACGGCTTCGCCTCGACGCCGATCTTCGAGAACGTCAACTACGGCTGGTACATGCCCCACGGCTTCCACACCCCGGCAGCCTGGGTCGGCATGTTCGCCCAGCGCTACATGCACACCTATGGCGCCACCTCCGAGGACTTCGGCCGGGTCGCGGTGGCGGTGCGCGATTTCGCCGCGACCAACCCCAACGCGTTCTTCTACAACAAGCCGATCACCCTCGAAGAACACCAGGCCTCGCGCTGGATCTGCGAGCCGCTGCACCTGCTGGACTGCTGCCAGGAGTCCGACGGCGCGGTGGCCCTGGTCATCACGTCGGCCGAGCGCGCCCGCGACCTGCGGCAGAAACCGGTGACCATCAAGGCCGGCTCCCAAGGCATCAGCAGCGGCCAGCAGATCATGACCTCGTTCTACCGCGACGACATCACCGGCCTGCCGGAGATGGGCGTGGTCGCCCGCGAGTTGTATCGCCAGTCCGGCCTCGGCCCGGACGCGATCCAGACCGCGGTGATCTACGACCACTTCACCCCGTTCGTGCTGCCGCAATTGGAAGAATTCGGTTTCGCCCCGCGTGGCGAGGCCAAGGAATTCATCCGCGCCGGCCACCACGCCCGTGGCGGCAAGCTGCCGATCAACACCCACGGCGGGCAACTGGGCGAGGCCTATATCCACGGCATGAACGGCGTCGCCGAAGCGGTGCGCCAGGTGCGTGGCACGGCGGTGAACCAGGTGGCGGACGTCGAGAACGTGCTGGTCACCGCCGGCACCGGCGTCCCCACCAGCGGCCTGATTCTCGGCGCGGCCTAAGGAGCAGTCCATGTTCGTCGACCTCACCCCCGAACAACACGCCCTGCGCCGCACGGTGCGCGACTACTTCCAGGCCCTGATGACCCCCGAGCTGCGTGAGCAACTGCGCGGCAAGGAGGGCGGCGAGCTGTTTCGCCAGACCATCCGCCAGATGGGCCGCGACGGCTGGCTGGCGGTGGGCTGGCCAAAGGCCCATGGCGGCCAGGGCTACGCCGCCACCGAGCAGTTGATCTTCTTTGAAGAGGCGAATATCGCCGGCGCGCCATTGCCGTTCGTGACCATCAGCACCGTCGGCCCGGCGCTGATGGAGCATGGCAGCGCGCTGCAGAAGGAGCGTTTCCTGCCCGGCATCGCCGCCGGCGAAATCATGTTCGCCATCGGCTATTCCGAGCCGGATGCCGGCAGCGACCTGGCGGTGCTGAAGACCAGCGCCCGGCTCGACGGCGACAGCTTCGTGGTCAACGGCAACAAGCTGTGGACCTCCGGCGCCGAATCCGCCGATTTCATCTGGCTGGCGGCGCGCACCGACCCGAACCTGGCGCGGCACAAGGGCGTCTCGATCCTGATCCTCGACACCACGCTGCCGGGCTTTTCCAGCACGGTGATCCCGACCACCAGCAACCCCACGGCGGCCACCTACTACGACAACGTGCGGGTGGCGAAGGACATGCTGGTGGGCGAGCTGAACGGCGGCTGGAAACTGATCACCGCGCAGCTCAACCACGAACGGCTGGGCCTGGGGTCGTGGTCGGACAAGGTTGCCGGGCTGTTCCGCCGCATTTACTTGTGGGCCAGGGCCCGTGACGAGCAGGGCCGCCGGGCGATGGACAAGGCCTGGGTGCGCAGCTCGCTGGCGGAATGTTATGCGCGGCTGGAAGCCATGCGCCTGATCAACCTGCGGATCGCCGCCAACCTGGAGCACGAGCGCATGGACGTGGCGCTGAGCTCGACCACCAAGGTCTACGGCTCGGAATCGGCCATCGAGATCCTGCGCCGGTTGTCCGCGGTGATTGGCGCCAACGGTGTGTTGCGTTCCGGCTCGGCCGCCGCGGCCTTGCACGGCGAGCTGGAATACGAGCTGCGCGCCTCGGTCACCCTGACCTTCGGCGGCGGCACCAATGAAATCCAGCGCGAACTGATCGCCCAGTTCGGCCTGGGCATGCCGCGCACCCAGCGCTGAGCCAACCACAACAACAATAACCAGCCCCGGGTCAGGCCCGGGGCGAGGGTCAAGTCATGAGCACGATTGAGCAATTCAGGCATGAAACCCGCGCCTGGCTGGAGGCCAACTGTCCGCCGTCGATGCGCACCGCCATGGGCGAAGGCGACGTGGTCTGGGGCGCCCGCGAGCCGCAGTTTCCCAGCGAAGACGCGCGACTGTGGTTCGAGCGGATGCGCGACAAGCGCTGGTTCTGCCCGGAATGGCCCGAGGAATACGGCGGCGCCGGGCTGAACCCGGAGCAACTGGCGGTGCTGGAAAGCGAGATGCGCCGCCTCAAGTGCCGGCCGCCACAGATCAACCTGGGCATCTGGATGCTCGGCCCGGTGCTGCTGGCCTACGGCAGCGACGAACAGAAACGCAGCCTGCTGCCGCCCATGGCCCGTGGCGAAACCCGCTGGTGCCAGGGCTTCTCCGAGCCGAACGCCGGTTCCGACCTGGCCGGCCTGAAGATGGCCGCCCGCGACGCCGGCGACCATTTCGTGGTGGACGGCAGCAAGATCTGGACGTCCTACGGCGACAAGTCCGACTGGATGTACGCGCTGGTTCGCACCAACACCAGCAAGCCCAAGCACGAAGGCATCAGCCTGATCGTGCTGGACATGCGCAGCGCCGGGGTGAACGCCGTGCCGATCGACCTGATCAGCGGCAAATCGGCGTTCTGCCAGGTGTTCTTCGATGGCGTCAAGGTGCCGAAAAGCCAGTTGATCGGCCCGCTGGACGGTGGCTGGAACCTCGGCAAGTACCTGTTGCAGCACGAACGCAAGGCCATGTCGAAATTCGGCGAGATCAGCCTGCCGTCGCATTTCGACCTGCCGGCGCTGGTCCGCGAGTACCTGCCGCAGCCCGAGAGCCAGGGCGAACTGGCCTTGCAGGCGCGTGCCGTGGCCTGCGCGATGAACGAACAGGCCTACAACCTGACCGTGCAACGGATGGCCGAGGAAGCACGGGGCGGCGACGACGTCAGCGGCCTGATGGCGATCATGAAGCTGGTCCACACCGAGCAGGAGCGCGACAAGTTCGAAGTGCTACTCGACATCCTCGGCGGCCACGCCCTCGGCTGGCAAAGCGAGGCCTTCGACGAGCGCCAGTTGGCGGTGACCCGCGGCTGGCTCAACAGCTACGCCCTGACCATCTCCGGGGGCGCCTCGGAAATCCAGCTCAATGTCATCGCCAAGCGCGTGCTTGGCCTGCCTGACGCGAAAAAAGGAGCGACGGCATGAACCTGCGTTACAGCGAAGAACAGCGCCTGCTCGCTGACAGCGCCCGCGACTTCCTCGGCGCGCGCAGCCCGGTGGCCGCCCAGCGCCGCTTGCGCGACGAAGGCGCGGGGCAGGGCTTCGATGCGCAACTGTGGCAGGACGCGGTCAACCTGGGCTGGAGCGCGATTCCCTTCCCCGAAGACCTCGGCGGCCTGGCATTCGGCTGCATGGGCCTGGGGCCGGTGTTCGAGTCCATCGGTCACAACTTGTCGGCGACGCCATTGCTGTCCAGCGTGGTCCTCGGCGGTTCGCTGCTGCACCTGGCCGGTAACGCCGAGCAACAGCAGCGCTGGTTGCCGGGGCTGATTGCCGGCGGTTTGCGTCTGGCGCTGGCGGTGGATGAGCGCGCCCGGCACAAGCCGCTCGACACCTGCCTGAGCGCCGTGGCCGAAGGCGACGGCTATTGCCTGGACGGCGACAAATACTGGGTGGTGGACGGTAACGGCGCCGATGCCTTTATCGTCGCCGCGCGCACCTCGGGCAACGCCGGGCAAGCGGCGGGCATCAGCCTGTTCCTGCTGCCGGCCGACACCCCGGGCCTGATTTGCAGCGCCTTGCCGCTGATCGACGCGCGCAACAGCGCTCGCCTGCAATTGCAGCAGGTGCGGGTCGGCCGCGCGGCGTTGCTCGGCGAAGCGGGGCAGGGTTGGGCACTGCTCGACGCGGTCCTCGACCGTGGCCGCGCCTGCCTGGCGGCGGAACTGCTGGGCATCGCCGAGCACCTGTTCCACACCACCCTCGATTACCTCAAGACGCGGGTGCAGTTCGACGCGCCTATCGGTTCGTTCCAGGCCCTTCAGCATCGCGCGGCGCGGCTCTATGTCGATCTGGCCCTGGCCCGCAGCGCGGTGATGGCCGGGCTTTCGGCGCTGGACGACGACAACCTCGACGCCGCCGCCCGTGGTCGCCTGGTCAGCCTGGCGAAATGGAAGGCCGGCGACACCGCGCTCAAGGTCGCCAACGAGGCGGTGCAGATGCACGGCGGCATCGGCGTCACCGATGAACTGGACGTCGGCCTCTACCTCAAGCGGGTGCGGGTGGCCCAGGCCTGCCTCGGCGACCGGGATTTCCATTGCGAGCGCTACTGGGCCCTCGACCCGGCCCGCGCCTGACGTTCAGGAGAACGACACATGAGCATTGAACAGTGGCGCACGGCGTGGGAGCAGTTGACTGCCGCAGGCGCGCCGTTTGAAGTGGTGACCCCGGCGGACGGCGCGCCGCGTTACTTCCGTCACGCGGCGCGGACCCTGCAGGAGGTGATCGACGCGGGGCGGGTGCATGGCGAGCGCGAGTTCCTGGTCTGGCAAGACCAGCGCCTGAGCTTCGCCGGTTTCTTCGATCAGGTCGATCGCCTGGCCGGGCAATTGATTGCCCGCTTTGGCCTGCAACCCGGCGAGCGGGTGGCGATCGCCATGCGCAACCAGCCGGCCTGGCTGGTGGCCTTTGCCGCGATCCAGCGTTGCGGCGCGGTGTGCGTGCCGCTCAACAGTTGGGGCCTGCGCGATGAATTGCTGCATGGCCTGGAAGACAGCGGCGCCGGTTTGTTGCTGTGCGACGAGCCACGCCTGGCGCTGCTGCGCGATGACCTCACGGCGCGGCAGCGGACCACCCTCGTGGTCGGCCTGGCATCCGCGGCGGGGCTGCCCGATTACTGCTTCCGCTACGAAGACCTGCTGGCCGCCGAGGCATTGGTGGTGCCGGCGGTGCCGGTCGAGCCGCACGCGCCGGCGATGATCCTCTACACCTCCGGCACCACCAGCCGGGCTAAGGGCGCGCTGTCCAGCCACCGCGCGGTGTGTCAGGCGCTGGCGGCGCTGGATTTCCAGAGCGCCTTTTGCGCCCTCAGCTCACCGCAACGCATCGCCCGGGTGATCGACAGCGGCTTTGCCCCGACCTCGCTGATGGCGGTGCCGCTGTTCCATGTCAGCGGCCTGCATGCGCAGTTTCTCTCGGCGCTGCGCGGCGGCCGGCGCCTGGTGTTGATGTACAAGTGGGACGTCGAGCGGGCCATCGACCTGATCCGTGACGAGCGTTGCACCCAGTTCAACGGCGCGCCGGTGATGATGCAGCAACTGCTGGCCTCGCCGCGCTTCGGCGGTGCCGACACCGCCAGCCTGTTCGGCCTCGGCCTGGGCGGCGGCGCGTCGTCCGCCGGGCTGCTCGGCGACATGGCCCGGCGCAAGCCCGACGTGATCGGCGGCAGCGGCTACGGCCTGACCGAAAGCAACGGCATCGGCGCCGCGATCGGCGGCGATCCGTTCCTCTACAAGCCGGCGAGTTGCGGCTGGCCGCTGCCGATCGTCGAAGTGCGCATCGGCGACAGCCCGGCACACCCCGTGCCCAACGGCCAGCCCGGACTGATCTGGCTGCGCTCGCCGACCCTGATGAGCAACTACTGGAACCAGCCCGTGGCCAGCGCCGAGACCCTGTGCGATGGCTGGCTGAACACCGGCGATATCGGCTACCTCGACGACGAAGGCTTTCTCTGCATCAGCGGCCGCGTCAAGGAATTGATCAACCGCGGCGGCGAGAAAATCTCGGCGGCGGAAATCGAAGCGTGCATCAGCGAGATGCCGGGCGTCGAGGACGCGGCGGTGTTTGCCGTGCCGGACCCGTTGCTGGGGGAGGCGGTGGCACTGGTCATCCAGGGCGCGCGCCTGCCTTCGGCCGAGGACGCCCAGTTGTTCATCGCCGCGCGGCTGGCCGGGTACAAGGTGCCAGCGCATGTGTACCGGGTAACGGAGGCACTGCCGAGGAATGCGACCGGGAAGGTGCTCAAGGCGGAGTTGAAGCAGCGGATTTCTGGTTGATAAACCGCAATTTCTTAGTCTTTCCGGACGATGTTTCCTACCCCGGAAAACCAACAATGAAGCACATCCGAAAGGCTTATCAGCGAAGGAGGCAATACATGAAAACAAAAAGAACAGGTGTCATGCTCGCGGTCGCTCTCACTGCCAACTGCTTGGCTATTGCTGGCGCATGCGCCGCTGTATCGCCCGACGAGGCTGCCCGCCTGGGCAAGGACCTGAACTGTGTTGGCGGCGAAGTGGCCGGCAACGCCGAAGGCACCATCCCGCCCTACACCGGCAAGTACCTGGGTGAAGTGCCCGGCTGGAACCACGTGAAATTCTCCGGCGACCAGCCGGTCGATCCCTACGCCGATGAGAAGCCGATCCTGGTGATCACCGCGGCGAACATGAGCCAGTACGAGTCGCACCTGACCGAGGGGCAGAAGGCGCTGCTGAAGAAATACCCGACCACCTACAAGATGAACATCTACCCCGGCCACCGCGATTTCCGCTACCCGGACTACGTGTGCAAGCGGGCCATGTCCAACGCTCTCAACGCCAAGCTGGTGAATGACGGCCTGGGCATCGAGGGCCTTGGTCAGGTGCCGTTCCCGATTCCGAAGAACGGCATGGAAGTGCTGTGGAACCACCAGCTTCCGGCCCGGGCCTACACCGAGGAAAAAATCTCCGACCTCGCCTCGGTCCTGCCCAACGGCAGCATCGGCTGGGGCCGGGCCCACGCCCGCAACCTGTCGCAGGCCAACTCGCCGACCGTGGAGCCGAAGACCGAGGACGGCGTCCAGGCCATGAGCTACAACACCACCCTCAAACCGGCCCGCGACAACGGCGTGATCAGCATCGCCCACGAGCCCTACAACTTCGTCACCTCGTCGCGCCAGGCCTGGTCCTACAGCCCGTCGACCCGACGCGTGCGGCAGATGCCCGGCTACGGCTACGACCAGCCGATGATCGGCACCAACGGCACCATGACCGTGGACGAAGACCGCCTGTTCAACGGCGCGCCCGAACGCTACACCTGGAAATTGTTGGGCAAGCGCGAAATCTACAGCCCGGCCAACGCCTTCAAGGCCAACTCGGCGAGCTACAAATACAGCGACATCCTCACCCCCAACCACCCCAACCCGGATGTCATGCGCTATGAACTGCGCCGGGTCTGGGTGGTGGAAGCGGACCTGAAGGAGGGCTTCCGTCACGTCTATGGCAAGCGCGTGCTGTTCATCGACGAAGACACCTGGAACGCCGTGATGGCCGACAACTTCGATGCCCGCGGGCAACTGTGGAAGCACGCCATGATCAACTACTACTACCACCCCGACATGAGCGGCTGGCAGGCCGGCTCGCAGTTCTTCATGGACCTGAACTCCGGGCAGTACACCGGGTACGGCATGACCAATGAAGCGAAGAAGGGCCCGATTCTCAACGAAGGCAAGTACAGCCCGGATATGTACACCGCTGATGCGGCGCGGGCGATTGGGCGGTGATTTGATCTGCTGTTAAGTGTTGTTTTTGAGCCCTGCCGGGAATTGGCGGGGCTTTTTTTTGGGTTTTACTGAGGGGCGACTAGGCGCTAGTCGACAGCTTTATCAGCGCTCTCAAGATCGAGCGCCGCCCGCGCGGCGCATCGCGAGCAAGCTCGCTCCTACATTGGTTGCAACGTGCCATGGCCTGTCAGAAGGGTGTTGCCCTCCTTTGGCGATTGGCGATGAACCGCAGGGAGGCTGTCGTACAAACAAGGCAGTCAACCATGGCCTGACAGACATAGGTACGTTGCAAACCACTGTAGGAGCGAGCTTGTCGGGGCGCCGAACCGTCGCGATGCGCCGCGCGGGCGGCGCTCGATCTAACCGGCACTGGAAAACTTCCGACATGCACTAACCCCACCCAACCCTCAAAGAAATTGCTTGTTAAAAAATTCACCTGTACCGTCGCGCCCCTGCGCAGGCCGGATTCGCGCGCATCGCAGTAGAGAAGCCTTGGGTAGCGGGAAACCCGCACCCTTGACACGCGCGACATCGCTCTTTCGAGAGTCGATCAATATCGAGCCCTCGCCGACGGCACCGACGTGTACTGCATGTTCGGCGCGCTGAGCGCCGCGTCCGCGCAGGCGGTGGTTGAGCACGAAATCACTACTCTGGCCGACAACGTGATTCACGCGGTTGAAGCCTTCGAAGACCATTTTGACGTTTGAGTACAAGGGTTCGTCCATGAGCATGTGGAAAAAACTGGTGACCGCCCTGCGTGGCGGCGCCTCGGAAGTTGGTGAAGCGATCATCGACGCCAACGCCATTCGTATCCTCGAGCAGGAACAGCGCGACGCCGACGCGGCGCTGGTCAAGGCGCGCAACGGCCTGATCGAGATCAAGGCCAAGCACAAGCTGGCTCTGCAACGTATCGCCGGCCTCGAAGGCGATGTCGCCAGTTGGGAAGGCAAGGCCATCGCCGCGCTGAACGCGGATCAGGAAGGCCTGGCCACCGAATGCGCCGGCCGCGTCGCCGAAGTCGAGGCGCAACGGGTTCAGGAACGCGAGATGGCCAGCCAGTTCGGCCGTCAGGTCGACCTGCTGCAAGCGCAGATCATCGAAGCCGAAAGCCGCCTCAAGGGCATCCGCCAGCAAACCGAAATGGCCAAGGCCCGCGAGACCGTGCAGCAAGCCCGTATCGCAACCGCCAGCGCCACCGGCGGTGCCAACGGCAAGGTGGAAACCGCGGTCAACTCGCTGGCGCGGATCAAGCAGCGCCAGGACGAGCAGGACGCCAAGCTGGACGCCGCCCGCGAACTGGCCGAAGTGTCCAGTGGCGATGATCTGGAGCGTCGTCTCCAGGACGCCGGCATCGGCGCCAAGACTGACGGTGCAAGTGATGTGCTGGCACGCTTGAAAGCCAGGCAGCAAGGTAGCGCCACCGTCGAGTGACAGTGCACGCGAGGGCATGCGGAGTGATCCGCCTGCCCTTTTTTCATGGCCTGGATTCTAAGGTGACCCATGGCATTCGGTAATCGGCTGCGCGTCGTGCTCGGCCTGGGCGTGTTGCTGGTGGTCGTGCAAGTGCTCAACTGGCTGAGCGGCTACGCCCTGGTGCAGTTCGGCATTGTTCCGAGAACCCTGCACGGACTGGTGGGCGTGGCGTTTGCGCCGTTCCTGCATGGCTCCCTTGCGCACCTGTTGAGCAATCTCCTGCCATTCATGGTGCTGAGTTGGCTGGTGTTGAGCGAAGGGCTGTCGCGCTTTATCCGGGTGGCGTTGTTGATCGCCGTGATCGGTGGCGTGCTGGTCTGGGCGCTGGGACGTACCAGCGTGCATGTCGGCGCCAGCGGGGTGATCTTCGGTTTGTGGAGCTATCTGCTGGCCCGCGCCTGGTATCAGCGCAGCCTGGCCAGCGTGTTGGTCGCGCTGGGGGTGCTGGTGGTGTATGGCGGGCTGGTGTTCGGCTTGCTGCCGGCGCGCGGGGTGTCGCTTGAGTCGCACCTCGCCGGGGCATTCGCCGGCATCCTCGCCAGCCGCTTGATGCATTCGAAACGACTGTTGGCACGCGGCACGAACGACATAAAAAGGACGGTTAAATGAGTTGGATAAAACGCCTGCTGGGGATGCAGGCTCCGCTGCCCGCGAAAGCGGACGGCCGCCCGGCGATGGGGCCCCAGGCTCCGCTGGGCCTGGCATCCGGGCGTATGCTTTGCCTGGATTCGAAACTCGCGCTGTTGCTGGCGGACGCTTCCAGCGTCGTTGTCCCGGAGGACGAGAAGGTCTGGGCCACCGGCAGTGTCGACCTCGGCCAGGGCACGCGCCTCGAGCGCTTCTACCTGGATAACGAAGACTACTTCCTGCAGGTGGTGATGCACGGCAATGGCGCCGATGATATCGAAGACATCATCCTGTTCGGCTATCACCAGGTCACCACCATCGCCAGCCGTGACGAACTGCTGCGCCTGACCGGCCCGGATTCGAAGGTCGGCCTGCCGTTCTTCGAACTGGACGGTATCGAGTACCAGCGCCAGTGGGGCTCGGAAGACGGCCAGACCGAGCTGGTGCCGATGCTTGAGCGGGTCAGCAACCCCGAGGCCAGCTATCAGGTCCGTCATCACTGCATGCTCTACGCCCGTGACCTCGAACTGACCAACCGCCGCGAATTCCTGCTGTTTTCCGTCGAGGAAGACGAGGAGGGCAATGTCGCCCTGTCGTCCGCCATCGGCGTCACGCTGCAACTCACTGATATCACCGTCATCTGACAAGGAAGCACCATGCTTGAAGCACTCCGTATGTCGCTCAACGCGACTGCCGTATTCGGATTCGTTCTTTATATCGTCGTCGCCGTGGCGCTGTTCGCGCTGTTCCAGTTCCTCTACACCCGGATCACCCCGCACAAGGAGTTCGAGCTGATCCGCGAGAACAACCCGGCGGCGGCGATTGCCCTGGGTGGCTCGCTGATCGGTTTCGCCCTGCCGGCCAGCAATATCATTTCCTACAGCGTCAGCGTGGTGGACTTCGTGGTCTGGGTGCTGATTGCCGCGGTCGTGCAATTGCTCGCCTTCGTCGGCACCGGCCTGGTGCTCAAGGGCCTGGCGGCGCGGATTGCCCGTGGCGAACTGGCCGCGGCGATCTACGCGGCGTCCGTCGCCATCAGCGTCGGCTTCCTCAATTCGGCCTGCATGACCCCAGCGGCCTGAACCCAAGGAGAAGCCCATGAGAGCCCGTAGTTCCGCAAAACTGCTGCTGGCCAGCGCGCTGCCCCTGGCGATCAGTGGCTGCAGCGACCCCGAGCAGACCGTCACCTACTCGCTGAAAAGCAACTTCAAGAACGTCCAGGCCTGCGTCGACGCCAGCTTCCCGGCGGACGTCTGCTCCGACGCCTATATCCAGGCGATGGTCGATCACCGCCAGGTCGCGCCGACCTACGATGATCGCGCCGCCTGTGACGCCGATTTCATCGAGGGCTATTGCCAGCCCACTTCCGACGGCAAATACATGCCGCAACTGGCCGGTTTCGAGCTGGCCATGAGCGGTGATATGCCCAAGGATCAGATGGAGCAGGTGCAACAGCAGGCCCAGCAACAGGCCGCGCAGTCGGGCGGCAGCGGCATCGGCAACGGTGTCGCCGCGGCGGCCACCGGTGCGCTGGCCGGCATGTTGATCGGCCAGGCGATGAGCAACCGCAGCGCGCCACGCTACCAGTCGCAGCCGGTCTACCAGAGCCGCGATAGCCGCGGCGCCTATCAGACCTCGACCTTGTCCAAACAGATCGAGCAGGGCAAGACCTTCAGCCGCTCGACCCAGGCCCGTCGCGACGACAACGGTTCTGGTGGTGGCTACAGCGGCTCGACCCTGGGCCGCAGTCTCGGCACCTCGAACAGCCGTTCCGCCAGTTCTTCCAGCTACAACTCCAACGTCGGCTCGACCATCTCCCGCGGCGGTTTCGGCCAGCAGGCCACGGCCCGCAGCGGCTGGAGCGGCAAGCGTTCGTCCGGCTACAGCTTCGGTGGTTGAGGGAGCCCGGCGGTGAAAAAGATCAGCATCGAAGAGCGCCCGGACTGGCGTCGTACCGTCGAGGCCGAAGGTTTCGACTTTCACACCATCGACGGCGAACGCTACTGGGATGAACGCGGCTACTACCTGTTCAGCGAAGCGCAGATCAGCCGCGACATCGAGGCGCCGACCAAGGCCGTGCACGAACTGTGCATGGACGCGGTGGAGCGGGTGGTGCACAGCGAGGAACTGCTGACCCGCCTGGCGATCCCGCCGGCGTTCTTCGATCTGGTCCGCGATTCGTGGCACGAAGGGCATCCGCACCTTTACGGCCGTTTCGACTTCAGCTACGACGGCAGCGGCCCGGCCAAGTGCATCGAAGCCAACTACGACACGCCGACCAGCCTGCTGGAAGCGGGTTCGGTGCAGTTGCTCTGGCTGGAAAGCCAGATTGCCGCGGGTGTCTTGCCGGCGTCGGCCACGCAGTTCAATACCATCGCCGACGACCTGGTCCAAGCGTTCTCGGCGTTTCCCACGCAAGGGCCGTTTCACTTCTCGGCGATGTCCGGGTCGGTGGAAGACCGCGGCACCACTGATTTCCTGCGCAAGATGGCGGCGCATGCCGGCATCGATGCGCGGCATATCGATATCGAGGACATCGGCCTGCGCGACGGTCGCTTTGTCGACCTCGATGGCCAGTGGATTCAGCGGCTGTTCAAGCTGCATGCCTGGGAACACATCTTCCACGAGGCATTCGGCAAGGCGGTGCCGGGCTGCGATACCCAGTTCGTCGAGCCTGCGTGGAAGTCCATCATCAGCAACAAGGGCATCCTCGCCTTGCTGTGGGAGTTCCATGAGGGACACCCGAATCTGCTGCCAGCCTTCGTTGACCGCGAACCGCAACGGCCGGTGCCTGCCGGCTGGGTGCGCAAGCCGTATTTTTCCCGCGAAGGCGCCAATATCGAATTGCGCACCCGCGCGGGTGAGTTTGTTGCCGAGGACGGGCCGTATACCGATGCGCCGTTCATCCTCCAGGAATTCGCGCCGCTGCCGCGGTTTGGTGACAGCTATACGTTGCTGGGCTCGTGGGTGATCGGGGATGTGGCGTCGGGAATCGGGATTCGTGAGGACGACAGTTTGATCACCAAGGATACGAGCCGGTTTTTGCCGCATGTGGTGATGGATTAGTCGGATGTCCTCATCGCGGGTTGTTCACGGCATGGTGTTTTCCTGCAGCCCACTGCGCTAGCATCGACGCTTTCGTAATCGGAAGGGGACGCCGTTGGACTCATTGACCCAGGCCGTTTTGGGCGCAGCGCTTCAGGGCACTGTGCTCGGCAAGGTGCAGGGCCGCCGCTCCCTGCTGTATGGCGCGATGCTCGCGACGCTGCCGGATCTGGACGTGGCCATCCGCTACGCCGACCCGGTGTCGAAGATGACGTTCCATCGCGGTTTTTCTCATTCACTCTTCGTGCTCACCGGGCTGGCGCTGTTGCTGACCTGGCTCACTATGCTGGTGGTACGCAGGCGACGCCCCGACGCGGGTTACAGCGGGCCGCGGGTGTTTCTCGCGTACTGGCTGGTGTTGGTCACCCACCCGCTGCTGGATGCCTTCACCGTCTACGGCACGCAACTGTTGTGGCCGTTCCAGCCGACGCCGCAAAGCTGGGCGGCGGTGTTCATCATCGATCCCGTTTATACCCTGCCGTTGCTGGCGGGCGTGATCTACGCCGTGGTCAAGGGCATGACCGGCCGGGTCAGGGCGGTGCTCACCGGCCTGTTGCTGTTCAGCACCGCTTACCTGGGCTTCGGCCTGCTGTCGAAGAACATCGCCGAACAACGTTTCCACTCCGCCTTGCGGGCCCAGCAGATCGAAGTCACGCAACTGCGCGCGGTGCCGATGCCGTTCAATACGCTGCTGTGGCGGGTCATCGCGAAAACCCCGGACGGGCATTACTACGAAGGCGTCAGCGGGCTGTTCGATAGCGAACCGCCGGAGTGGCAGCGCCAGCCGTTGAACCTCGATGCGGCGAAGGTGTTGCAGGATTCGCCGCTGCATGAGCGGCTGCGCTGGTTCACCGGGGACTGGCTGCGTTACGACGTGGTCGGCGATGCGCTGGTGGTCAGCGATTTGCGCATGGGGATTCCCGGTAACTACACCTTCCGCTTCCGCATGGCCGGGTGTGACGGGCAAGGCAACTGGCAGGTGCAGACGCCGGGTTCGTGGCCGGGAGCGGGGGTCGATTCGATCCGTAATCCCGAAGCGCTGAAGTTGATCCTGCACAGGATCGTCGAGCAGCAACCACCGTTGCCGTTGGCACAGTGGACGCGCGAGTACCTGGACGGGCCGGCGCCGGCGGCGGGGTGCGCGGGGTAGCGGCGCTGTTCGCGAGCAAGCTCGCTCCTACAGGTTTGGGGCGCCGACCAGTACCGTTTGCAAGTCCCGCTCCGGTATTTCCCAGACCAGCAGCTTCGGCGGGGTTTGGGCAAACGCCGGGCTGGCGAAGTACGCCGTGGCCGCACCCGAAAACTCCCCCCCGTCCTTGGCAAAGTTGCCGATCGGCGCCGACAGCGCTTGCTGCAGGAATCCGCCGAAGTTGGAATTGCGCGAGAACGAGGTGCCGATCAGTGCCAGGTTCGGCAGGTTGTCGTCACCGAACAGGTCGTCGAGGCTGTCTCCTGCGTTGTCGGCGTCCGGGGTCTCTTCGTTGATGGCGGATGCCGCCACCTGTTCTTGCTGCGGTTGCAGGTGCGCTGGCAGCCAGTCCAGCCCGGCCAGCCGCACCAGGTCGCCGGGGCGCGTCGCGGCGGGTTGCGGGCTGACGGCGAAGGTGCGCTTGGGCGTCGCTTCGATGCCCATGGCGGCAATTTTCTGGCTGACCGCGATGGCCGCGGCGCGGGCGCCGGCTTCGCTCCAGTGCGTGTCGAGGCGCAGGAAGGCCTTGGCGCCCAGCGGTTGCAGGGCGGGGGTGAGGTCGAGGACGGCGACGCCGGCGTTTTGCAGCGCGACGGTCCAGTCGCGGATACGCGGTTCCAGGCTGGCCGGTCGCGGCAGGCCGCACAATTGGCTGGCGGCGATCCGGCTCTTGTCCGGCACCACGCTGACCAGCAATTCGATCCCGCGCTGTTTCAACTGATCACGCAGGGCGATTACCGCCTCGGCTTTTGCCTTGGCGTTGGCCTCGCGGTGGCGGTTGATCTTCAATTCGTCGCTGATGAACAGCCACTGCGGGCAGCCTTCACGCACCCGCGGGCCGGTGTCGCCGAGCGTCAGCCAACTGCCGCCGCGCTCCAGTTGCGCGGCCTTTTCCGGCAGCGGTGCCTTGGCCAGTTCCTTGGCGATGCGGTGGGTGATTTCGCCTTCCAGCACCGCGTCGTTGGACAGCGGTTTGCCGGGCAGCAGTTCGAGCTTGCCGCTGACCACCAGCCAGCCACAGGACAGCAGGCCGGCGGCGAGAAACGCGGCCAGGGTGACGCCCGCCAGCGGGCTGGTGCGCAGGGCGATTTCGCTCGGTGGGGTCGGTGCCGTACTCGGCGGAGGCGTCTTGGTCGTCATCAGAACTGGAAGTACAGGAAGGGCACGGCATCACGGCTGGCGATCAACGAGAACGCCAACAGGAAACCGGCCACGGGCCAGAGGGCAGCCACCACCGCGTACAGCGCGCTGTGACCGAAACGTTGTTCGAGGCGCGCCTGGTACAGCGGCGCGACCACGCAGAACACGCCGAGCGCCGCCGCCAGGGCGTGCACCGGGCGCACGGTGGCGGCCAGCGCTTCACCCAGGGCGAAGGCGTGCAGGCCGAACTGGCCGGCGTACATGGACAGTGCGGTGTCGAAGTCCGGCGCGCGGAACAGGGTCCAGGCCAGGCAGACGAACACCAGGGTCAGGGTGTGCGACAGCGCTTTCGGGATCGCCGGCAGGCTGGAGCGGTTCCACGCCCGGTCGACGCACAGCGCCACGCCGTGGGCCGCGCCCCAGAGCAGGTAGTTCCAGCTATCGCCACCGTGCCAGAGGCCGGCGATGGCCATGGTCAGGAACAGGTTGCGGTAGGTGTTCCAGGTGCCGTAGCGGTTACCGCCGAGGGCGATGTAGAGGTAGTCGCGCAGCCAGCTCGACAGCGACAGGTGCCAGCGCCGCCAGAAGTCCTGAATGCTGCTGGCCAGATAAGGCCGGTTGAAGTTTTCCGGGAAATGGAAACCGAGCATCAGGCCCAGGCCGATGGCCATGGCGCTGTAGCCGGCGAAGTCGAAGAACAGTTGCAGCGAGTAGGCCAGGCAGCCCAGCCAGGCATCGAGGAACGACGGGTTTTCCAGGTGGAAGGCCACGTCCACCAGCGGCGACAGGGTGTCGGCCACCAGCACTTTCATGCACATGCCGATCATGAACCGGCGCGCGCCGAGGGAAAAATTCTGCCAGTTGAAGTAGCGCTGGTTCAGCTCGCGGCGCACCCAGTCATAGCGAATGATCGGGCCCGCGATGGAGTGGCCGAACATCGAGATGTAGGTGGCGAAGTTCACCAGGCTGCGTTCCACCGGCACGGTGTGGCGGTGCACATCGACCAGATAGGAAATGGCCTGCAGCACGATGAACGACAGCCCCGCCGGCAACGCCACGCGCTGCCACTCCATCGGCAGCGCGCCGTAGTGGGTGATCAACTGGTTGTAGGTCGCGGCGAGGATGTTGGCGTACTTGTACCAGCACAACACCAGGGTGTTGAACACGATCAGCGCCGCCAGCAGGCGCAGGCGCCCCAGTGAGTCCTCGCGGCTGCGGTCCACCGCCAGGCCGCCGGCCCAGGCGATCACCGTCAGCACCACGTGCAGCAGCAGGAACAGCGGGCTCAGCCAGCCATAGAAGAACCAGCTTCCCAGCAGCAGCACGAGGTTGCGCCCGCGCGCCGGGCTGAGCGCATAGACCAGCATGAACAGCGGCAGGAACAGGGTGAGGAACTCAAGTGAGGCGAAAACCATGGCGCAGCGGACGTCCTGTCAGTTGGACAACGTGTCGGTGGTGTTCAGCAGACGCGGGCCTTCGGCGCCCGGCAGCAGCATCACGCTGTAGCGCTCGCCGGCCTTCAACTCGCCCAGGTCCAGCGGGTTGCCGACGTTGGCGTTGGCGCAGACCAGTTGCACCGAGAGCTTCACCGGGTTGATCGAGCGGCGCTGCACGCTGCCGTCGGCGGCGTCCTTGAACAGGTCGGCGCTGCGGCCGGCCGGGCGCAGACTGGCGGCCGGGCAGGCGGGGTCGAGGCTGATGAAGGCCAGCGAAGCTTTCAGCGCGTTGAAGTCGTCCGGTTGCTCGCGCACCACGCGCTGGCTGATCTTGCCGCCGTCGTTGAAGGCGAACACCGTGGCGAATTCGCCCGGCGCGACCTGCAGGTCCAGCGCGGCGCTGGCGGCACCGTTGCTGAGGGTGCCCTTGATCGCCTTGTTGGCCGGCACTGGCAGGTAGGCCGAGACTTTCTGGCTGTCGTCCAGGTTGAGGCTGGCCTTGGAGCCGCTGGCTTCCATTTTCAGCACGCCCGGGGCGACGTTGACGAAGCGCAGGAACGCCGAATCTTCGCTCGGCCCGGTCGGGTACAGCGCGACGTCGGCGCTGGCGACGCCGGCCGCGAGGGCCAGCGGCAGGGCGGCGAGCAGTGCGGTCAGGCGGCTCATTTCTTCACGTCCTTGACCACCGGGCTGGCCAGCAGTGCGTCGGTGATGGCCTTGCTCCAGCTGATGTAGCCCATGCTGGTCAAGTGCTGGCCGTCGATGGTGGCCCACTGGCCTTGCTTGGAGAACTTCAGCGAGTCGATGTAATCGCACGGCGCGACGTTGCTGGCGAGGAACTTCGAGGTCAGTTCAACACGGGCGTAGGTCTTGCCGTACTTGCCGCCTTCGCTGCCCCAGTTCGGGCCGACCCACACGCACTTGGTGCCGGCGTTCTTGATTTCCTTGGTCAGGCTGGTGGTCTGTTGCCAGATCCAGGTCTTGGGGAAGGCCGGCTTGGTGTAGTCGGCCATGGTGTCGCCCATGACCACCACGATCAGGTCCGGCTTGTCGGCGGCGATCAGTTGGCTGATCGGCTGGGTAGTGGCCTTGTTGCCAAGGACCACGGCCTTGTCTTTGTTGCGCCGCTCGGCGCCGCCGCATTCGCCCGGCGTGACTTTGGTCCAGTCCCCGGCCTTGGAGCCGCAGACGCCCAGCGAGTGCACTTGCGCGCCCTGTTGCACGAGGTTGTCGTGCAGGCTCTTGATCAGATAGTCCGGCGTTGCCAGGTGGCTGTCGCCGATCATCAGGATCGTCAGACCAGCGAGAAGAGAAGCAGCCATTTCATTAACTCCTTTTTTGGCTCAGTTCGAATAAGGCGAACGGTAAGGGTTGACGGGCAGCGGCATGGCGCCGCCGCCGTCCTCGAACAGGTAGCGCAGGTACAGGCCACCGGTGAATTGTCGATAGTCGCGGGCGTTGTCCACGCCGAAGGTGCCGCCGAAGAAGAACCCGTCGCCCAGGCGGTATTCGCCGCTGGCGCCCAGCGAGTAGCCGATGCCGGTCTTGTTCTGCGATTCGTAGCGGGTGTTGATCGTGGTGCCCAGGGCGTCGGCGATGTCCGCGGCCGCTTCCAGGTAGGCCTGGCCGCCACCTTTACGGAAGTACGGCGCGCTTTCCTGCTCGATGTGCTGCAGGCCGACCGAACTCTGGATCTGATAGCTCCAGTTCGGCCCGCGTTGTGCCCAACTGACCGGCAGACCGATGGAGAAGAAGGTCTGCGGGCTGAAGTAACCGCCGTGGCCGTAGGTGAAGAAGCTCTGGTTGTTGTCGTAGGTGGAGCCGGACAGGCTGAGCCCGCCGGTCAGTCGCCAGTCCTGGTTGTTGAGCAGGTACCAGTAGATGCCGCTGCCCAGTTCGACGCGCTCGTTGTTCTCGACGTTGTTACCCGTCAGCTTGTGCCAGCCAGCGTAGGTATAGGCACCGAAGCGCTGGTTGTCATAACTGGCCTGGGCCCGCAGGCCGTTGGCGGTGACGCCACCCCATTCCACGCCGGTACGCGCGTCCCGTGCCCCGGCGAACGACACCAGGCTGTCGGTCACCGAGCGCCGCGACAGGTTGAGGTTGTAGCGGAAGTTGCTGTTCTCGGCGAACGCCCGGTCCAGGCTGATACCACCGACCACATTGGTTTCCCGGAAGCCCATCGGGCTTGTGCCGATATCGGTCTTGATCCCCAGCGACGGCATCTCATAGGCCACGGCCAGGCCGATGCCCGTGTCTTTCTGCGAGCCGACGCTGTCGCCGAAGCTGTCGAGCGCTGTCAGTTGGTCATCGAGGGTTGGCAGCGCGAGGATAGATTCCACCTGTGCGGCGGTAAAACCGCCAAAGCGTCCGTCGGACCCGCTGGTTTCGCTGACCCGGCCCGCATTCAACGACACCGGCGTCACCCGCACGGCCATGCGGTCATCACCCACCGGGAAACTGATTTCCAGCGGGGTCTCGATATCGGTGATCTTGCTCAGGCCCGACTCGCCGTTGTTGGTCCGCACGGTGAAGCCCTGCTTGATCTGCGGGCTGCGCGCCTCGCGGATGCTGTCCAGTTCGGTTTCGATCGCGGCACGCGGGTCGGGGTTGACCACCGCGCGCTCGGGCTCGTCCACCGGCAGCGCGCGGCGGCGCTGGCCGGGTTCGACCTCGCGGCTGGCGACCAGCACCGGCTCGTCGAACGGCTCGCGGTCCTCTGGCGCGGCGGCGACACTTGCGGCCTTGCGCGCCCTGGCCTGGACCTGCGCCGGTTCGGGAATCTCGTTGAAGGCCATGTCTTCCAGGCGCGACGCCTTGCGCTGGCCGGGCTGGCCGACGAAGGGGTTGGCGGCGATGGCCTGGCCGAACGGGTTGTCGATCAGTTCATCCTTCGGCCCTTGCAGGGCCAGTGCCTGGGCATACAGCTCCTGAGCCTTGGCCAGCTTGCCGCGGCTGCGATACCACGCGGCGGCGGTGCTCAGCACTTGCGGGTTTTCCGGGGCAAGTTGCAGGCCGCGCTCGATGGCCTTTTCGGCCTGGGCGGTCTGGCCGTTCTGCTGGAAGGCCAGGGCGGCGCCCATTTGCACGTCGGCGTTGTCCGGCTGCGCGGCCAGCAGTGGCCGATACAGGTCGACGGCTTTCTGTGGGTTGCGGTTGTCGAGGTACATGCGCGCCAGCGACGAGACGGCCTGGGCGTCGTCCGGGCGCTGGGCCAGGGCCGGGGCGAGGGTGTCGTAGGCGGCGACCAAGTCGCCTTTTTCCCGCAGCAGGTCGGCCTGGCGCACGGTGTACTGGAACAGCAGGTCGTCGTAGCTGCGCTGTTCGGCGGGCTTGAGCGGCACGCCGCGGACTTCACGCAGGATGTCGCTGACGTCGACGTCCTTGCCGGCCTTGAGCAGGGCGCCGCCATAGGCGATGCGCAGGCCCGGGGTCGGCTGGCTGCTCTGGGCGATGGCGTTGCGCAGCAGGTTTACCGCGCGGTCGGTGTAGCCGATGTCGATGTAGGCCGAGGCCAGTGCGGCGTACAAATCGGGGCTGGCGCGAAGGCCGCTTTCCGCCCGCTGCAACAGGTTCAGCGCCTGGGAGCGCTTGCCTTGTTTGGCGAGGGCCTGGGCCTGGCTGGCGAGCAGGCGCAGGTCGAGTTCTTCGGACAGGCTGGCCATGGCCGGCGTGCGTTGGCCGGTGGGGATGCGATCAAGCAATTGCCGGGCTTTCGACCACTGTTCCTGGCGGCTGGCGAACAGCGCGCCCGCGTAGAGGGCCTCGGGTTTGTTGGGGTTGGCCTGGACCAGCTCGTCCATGATCTGCCGCGCTTTGTTCGGCGCGTCGGTCTTCAGGTAGATGTTCGCCAGGTCGGAGCGGGTCCACGGGTTTTGCGGGTCGTTGCGCACCGCGTCTTCCAGGGACTTGCGCGCGCCTTCCAGGTCACCGCGGCGCTCGGCGTCCTTGGCCTGGCCGACGGCGATGGCGGCCCGCAGCTTGCGCAGGTCGCCGAGGCGCTGACGCTGGGCATCGCTGAGGTTATCGATCAGGCGCTGGGCTTCACTGAGCTTGCCGTTTTGCGCTAGTACGCTGACCAGGCCAGCGAGGGCGTCGGGCTGGCTGGCGTCCAGGCTCAGGGCATGACGGTAGGTGGTTTCGGCGCTTTCGAACTGGCCCTGGGATGCCTGCAGGTCGGCCAGGCTGAGGTGGCCCTGGACTTCTCGCGGGTTGGCGGCGATGGCCCGTTGCAGCAGCTCGCGAGCCTTTTGGGGATTGCCGGCTTCGCGGGCTTCGGCCGCTTCGTCCAGCCAGACCCAGTAGCGGTTGGCGACCAGCGCGCTTTGCCAGCGGCTGGCGTTGCCTTGCTTGATGGCCTGGCGCAGCAGGGCGTCGGCGTCGTTCAGCCGGCCCTGGCGCTGGCGTACCAGGCCCAGTCCGCCGAGGGCGTCGGCATCTTGCGGGGCTTCACGCAGGCGCGCCTGGAAAGACTGTTCGGCAGCGTTCAGGTCTTCGTCCTGCAGCGCCTTGAAACCGCGCTGCAGATGGGGATTCTGCTGATAGGTCGATTGCGCCTGGCGCAGGCCGGTGCGCATCTGTTCACGGATTTCCTCGTCGTCCGGGTAGGCCTTCAGGTAATCCTCGTACAGCGCGATGTCGGCCTTGCCGCCGCCGAGCCAGGACAGGCCCTGGCGCCAGGCTTCCACGGCCTGGCTGCCGATGGCCGGGTCGTTGCGGTACGACGCCAGTCGGCGAATGCCCTCGGCGCGTGTGCTTTCGTTGCTCAGCAACAGCTTGGCCAGGGTCAGCTTGATCCGGCCATTGTCGGGGTCCTGGCGTTGCAGGCGTTCCAGACCCTGACGCGCTTCTTGCCAGCCGTTGGCGGTATAACCGAGGGTGCCGTAGAACTCCAGGGCCAGTTCGCCCTGCGGAGCACTGCCGTCGAACAGCTCGCGGTAACCCGCCACGGCCTTGTCGCCTTCACCGGACTCGACCTGTACCCGCGCCTGGTTCAGGCGCTCGGCGTTGTCGTCGCCGTGCAGCTTGATTTCCTGTTCCAGCAGCAGCGCCTGGCGCTCGCCGGGATGGGCTTTTTTCAATTGCTCCAGGTAGCGCTTGGCGCCGTCCGGGCGATTGCCGTCCAGTTCCAGCAGGCCGAGGTTGTAGATGGCATCGGCCTGTTGCGGATCGATCAGCAGCAGCTTGCGCCAGGCTTCGGACGCCCGGGCCCGGTCCTTGCGCGCTTGCCAGTATTGGCCCTGTTCGAGCAGCGCCTTGCCGTTCTCGCTGAGTTCGGCGTGGCCACTGTTGTGGATCAGGGCGGCGAGCAGGCCGACGGCTATGGTTTGGCGGCGCGAGCGCATGAAGTCTCCCAGAGAGGTTGCAGCTTCCCGTCGGCGAGGAAGCGGTAGTGCTGGTCCATGTAGCCGAGGGCGAACAGGCTGAGCACCACGTCGTAATAAGGGGGTTGTCGGGCCTGGACCGCTTCCGGGGTCAGGCTCTTGGCCAGCAGCGTATCGACGCGCGCGCGCTGCTGTTGCTCCAGCCAGGGTTGCTGGCGGGCCTTGAAGTAGGGCAGCAGGGCGGCGGAGAAACCGAAGGGCCCGTCGCCGCTGGTGGTATTGCTTTTGACCTGGACTTTTTCCGGCGGCGTGCCTTGGGTCGCGACGGTCTGGGCCATGCCGCCGAGGCTGTCGAGCATCGGTTTGAACAGGGGGTCGCTGTTGGGGGTCAGGCCCGCCCACAGGTAGACGCGGATGGCGTCGTAGCTGCCAACTTCGCCCTTGACCGGGTCGATGACGAACAGGCCGTTGCCCGGCCCGGTGCCGCGGTAGCCAACCCAGTCGGCGACGAAGCCGTGCTGCCCGGCGCCTTTCATCAACGTGGCGGTGCTGCGGGCGATGTCGTTCCACGGACCTTGCGGATCGACCCCGGCCATGCGGCGCAGCACTGGCACCGGCAGGTAGCTGGGGTTGAGGTGCCAGAAGTGGTCGGGTTTGGCGAAGCCTTGCGGGCCGGGCAGCATGATCTTGCCGAGGCCTGGCAGGTCGGCCACTTCCTTGGTCTTGATGTTGTTCAGCAGCAGCGCGGCTTCCTTGCTGTAGCTGTCGTCCTGCCACAGCCGCGCGGCTTCGGTCAGGGCGTAGACGAACCACAAATCGGCGTCGGAGGCCGAGTTGGTGTCCAGCAGGCGCCACTGGCCCTTTTCATCCTTGCCCCACCACCAGCCGGGCAGGTTGTTGCCGATGTCGCTGCCGGCAAGGTTGTTCTTGGCCCAGGCCCAGAGCTTGTCGAAGGCGGCGCGATCGTTGGCCACCAGGGCGAAGAACATGCCGTAGGACTGGCCCTCCGAAGAGCTGTGCAACTGCGGCGTGCTGGCATCCAGCACCCGGCCGTCTGGCTGGATGAAGTGCTGGGTGAAGCTGTGCCACAGCGGCCACTCGGAGACGGCGCACTGGCTCGCGGCCTGGCTTGCGCCGGGTAGCAGCCAGGCGCTCAAGGCAGCGGCCAGCAGGGTTTTCAGCGGCGCGCGCCGCTTGGCGGATTTGACGATATTCATGAATTACTCGTCTTTGAGCCGGTGACGGGCGATTGCCCGCAGCGAAAAGTAGGCCGCGCAACTGACCAGGGCCACACCCAGTACGGTCAGTCCAAGCAGCAGGAAGACGTGCTGCGATAACACCCACTGGATGTATTTGAACGGGCCTAGATGACCGACGTAATAGGACTCGTCGGCCACCAGCGACTGAATGTGCTTGCCCTTGATCATCGCCAGGCTGCCTTGCAGCGATTGGGTGTAGTGTTCGCCGCCGATCAGTGCGTCGGTGACCTCCGCCAGGTGCTGGGGCTGCGGGCTGGACAGCAGGACCACGCTGCGACCGCGCTTGAGCGGCGACTCGAAACCGCTGACGTAGGAGCTGCCGTTTTCGCCGCTGAAGGTCAGCGCGCCACGGGCCTTGCGCTGGTTGGCGACCGGGTCCGGGCTGATCCATTCGCGCAGGCGCAGCGGCAGGTCGGAGAACTCCACATAGCGCTTGGCATCCTCGCCGCGGCTCGGCAGGTAGTCAGCCCATTCCTTGAGCAGCGGCTGGTTGTTGCCGGATGCCAGCACCAGCAGGTCCTTGTCGGCGAACTGCGCGACGTGGTCGGCCTGGCCCACGCTGACGGCGGTGGCCGGGTAGCCGGTGGAATCGCCGAAGCGGCCGAGTACCGTCAGGTAGGCGTCCCAGTCGGCGGGGCCGGCGTTGTCCGGGAGGATCACCGCGGTCTGCGACAGGTCGGCCAGGCGAGTGAAGGGGAAGCCGCTGTCCTTGAACACGCCGAGGTTGGGCATGGCCATGAAATGGTCATAGTGGCTGAGGTCGACCGTGGATTCCGGGTCGATCGCGCTGCGCATGTTGTCGATGATGATGTCGTTGCATTCGCCTTGCTTGATGTAGTCGTACATGAAGCGGAACTGCAGGCGTGATTGCAGCGCCACCGAGTCCAGTGGCAGCAGCATGCTGGCTTCGCGGAGCAAGCTGTCGTCGGCCTTGAGCGCTGTCATCAGCTTCTCGCCGGTGCTCATGCTCTGGATCGACGGCAGGTTCATCGAGCGGATGAACCGGTCGTTGAAGGCCACCATCAACGACGAACTGGTCGACGTCTGCTGGAGCGTGTAGCGGTACTTGAGGTTCAGCCGGGCGCCGTCTTCACGCCAGTTGAACAGGTCTGGCGGCAGGCGCATCGGCACGGTGATCATCGGCGGTGAATAGCCGGAAACGTTGAGCTGGCGCGGTTCGAGCAATTCGCCCAGGCGCACCGGGCGATCGCTCGGCAACCAGTTCGGCGCGTCGTAAGGCTGGCGTGGCAGCAGGATATCAACGGCGTCGATCTGCACGCTTTGCCCGGACAGGCTGCGGCTGCCCACCACCAGCGCGGTGGCGGCGCGCTTGATCTCGTCGCTGTCGCGGCCGGCAATCACCAGCAGCTTGCCGTACGGGTCGTTCGGGTTGCTCACCAGCGACAGGGTCGGGCCTTGCACCGTCGGCAGGTCGAGGCCGTCGAGATGGCTGGCCTCAACGCTGTTGACCAGAACAATACCGTTACCTTTGGCCGGCAGGCTCTGCACCTGGCTGGAGAAACGTGCGCCACGGTAGCTGGCCAGCGCACCCAGCCACGACGACACCGCACCGGCGGCTTCCAGGGTGGCGGAGTCCGGCGCCGTGGCAAACACGAACGGCATCGCCATGGCACGGCGGTCGCGGCGGTCGAACAGCGGCAGGGGCAGGCCGGCGAGGTCGTTGGGCAACTCGACCTGGGACACCTGGATGCTCAACTGGCTGTCGTTGCTGACCTTGGCCCACAAGCTCGAATGCGCCGGATCTTCGCACTGCATGGAGTAGTGACCGATCAACTGCACGCTCAGGCGGTTGAATTCGGTGATCAGGTACGGCGGGATTTCGATGGTGTGCTTCTGCACCGTGCCGGCGTTTTCCTTGGGCAACGGCAGGCTGGCGGCCACCTCGTCGTTGACCATGATGTTGATCTGCGACAGGTCGCTGAGCAGCGCCGGCGAATAAGTGTATTGCAGGGTCAGTTGCGCACCGGTCACCACTTCATCGGCGCGCATGTCGAAGTTGATCGTGTCGCTCGACTCGATGCCGCGCAGGCTCATGGTGTAGTCCTTGCCCAACTCCTTGAAGCTCAGCCGGTAGCCCGGCGCCTCATTGGCGGGCAGGGTGGTGGTCCCCGGGCTGGCAGCGACTGTCGTCGCTGGTGCGGTTTCTTCGGCGACGGCCGCCTGTCCAAGGCCGCCCAGCAGCAGGGCACAGGCCAACAGGGTGCGCGAACGGCGCAGCGGATTCACTTTTTCGCCGGTGAGAGCCGTGACAGTCATTGCGTTTCCAGTGCTGGTTCGATGTTGGGGGTGTCGGTTTTGCGGAAGTAGTGACGGTGACGCAGCGCGGCCAGGGTGGCCTTGGCCAGGTCGGCCATGCCGCGCAGGCCGACCTTGCTGACGTCGCGCAGGCCGCTCAGCGGGGTGTCGACGTTGCTGCTGCCCCAGGACGAGGCCCAGGTGTCGGCGCGGGAGAACGTCAGGCGGACCATGTCGCTCTGCTGGCGCAGGGTCAGTTCGTGGAAGCGCATGCCGGCCGTATTGCCGCGGGCGAACATCACCCGCGCCGGCAGCACGCAGGCCTGGCCCTGGCGGTGCAGGGTGACGTTCAGCTCCATGTCTTTGTTCAGGCTCACGCCCGGCGGCAGCTTCACGCCCACCCCGCTCTGCGAGAAGTCGAGGGTGTGGCAGTCGATCTCGCGGCCGTCCGGCAGGTTCAGACGCACCGGCAGTTCGGCATGGACCCGCGGCTCGGTGCGCACCTGACGGCTTTCACTGGCCACCGCCACGGCGGTGCTGCTCATGATGACGTTGTAGAGCGTCCAGCCGAGGTTGATGACGATGGTGAGCACGGCGTTGGGGTCGCCGATGAATAACTGCACGATGCCGCAGACGATACCAATCAGGTTCAGCACCAGGAGCACGATGTAGGGCCGGGCCAGCTTCCAGTCGAAGTAGTCCTTCTCGATGATCCCGCCCTTGTCGGTGACGTTGAAACCACCAATCTTCGGGTTGATCAGCGCCACCAGCACCGGGCGCATGATGTACCAGGCCAGCACCGAATCGTACACCTCGTTCCAGAACGAATGGCGGAAGCGCCCCTGGATCCGGGAGTTGGTCAGGCTGGCGTGGAAGATGTGCGGCAGCACGTAGGCGGTGATCATCATGGCTGACGCTTGGAAGATCTGGGCGCCGAAGATCAGGTAGGCCAGCGGCGCGGTGAGGAACACCAGGCGCGGCAAGCCGTAGAAGAAGTGCATCATGGCGTTCACGTAGCAGATTCGCTGGCCGAAGCTCAGGCCCTTGCCTATGAACGGGTTGTCGGTACGGAAGATCTGCGCCATGCCCCGGGCCCAGCGGATTCGCTGGTTGATGTGGCGCGACAAGCTCTCGGTGGCCAGGCCCGCAGCCTGGGGAATGGCCAGGTAGGCGGTGTTATAGCCCTTGCGGCTAAGCTTGAGGGCGGTGTGGGCGTCCTCGGTCACGGTTTCCACCGCCACGCCGCCGACTTCCAGCAGGTGGGTACGGCGGATCACCGCGCAGGAGCCGCAGAAGAAGGTGGCGTTCCACAGGTCGTTGCCGTCCTGCACCAGGCCGTAGAACAGTTCGCCCTCGTTGGGCACCGAGCGGAAGGTGTCGAGGTTCTTCTCGAACGGGTCGGGCGAAAAGAAGAAGTGCGGTGTTTGCAACAGCGACAGCTTCGGGTCCTTGAGGAACCAGCCCATGGTCACTTGCAGGAAGGAGCGGGTCGGCACGTGGTCGGCGTCAAAGATCGCGATGAATTCGCCATCGGTGACTTTCAGCGCCTCGTTGAGGTTGCCGGCCTTGGCGTGGTGGTTGTTGTCACGAACCACGTAGTTGACCCCGATCTGCCGGGAGAACTCGCGAAACTCCTCGCGGCGGCCGTCGTCGAGCACATGAACGCGCAGCTTGTCCCGCGGCCAGTCCATCGCCTGGGCTGCCAGCACGGTGAGTTTGACGATGCTCAGTTCTTCGTTGTAAGTCGGCACGAACACGTCCACCACCGGCCATTCTTCCGGCGGCGCGGTGAGGATTATCGGTTTGCGCTGGAGCGGCCAGGCGGTCTGCATGTAGCCGAAGGAGAGGATGATCAGGGCGTAGATGTCGGCGGCCACGAGGCCGTAGCCGAAGAACATGTCCAGCCAGTTATCGAAGCCGAGGGTGTCGGTCAGGCGCCAGTACACGTAGCGCAGGGTGGCGATCAGCGACAGGGCGATCATCGCCATCACTGCGATGCGCCCGGGGATTTTGCGCAGGATCAGCAGCAGCGCCAGGCACAGCCCGGCGAAGGCGACCTGCGACGCCAGCTCCAGTGGCGTGGTGACCACGGCAACCAGAAGCAGCCCCCCCAACACCGCCGCGGCGATCTTCAGACCGAGCTTGAGGCTGTGCGGCAATTGCTCCACGCGGGCAAACCAGGCTATCGCCCGCGCCCTCCTGGACGTCGGCAAGACCGGCGTCGGTTTAAGTTGGGCAGTCATGAGGCGCTGGTTTCTTCGCGGTATTGCTCGATTCGTTGAGCCAAATCATGGGCAACCGTACGCAGCACCTGGCAAGCAGGGCTGTCGAGCGGTTGTTGCAGGGGGTCGTACTCGTAGGCCAGGGCCTCGTCGAACTGGTGGTCCAGCGGCAGGGCAGCCAGCCAGCGGTTACCCAGTTGCTGACGCAGCACTTCAGCCATGTCCAGGCTCAGCGGACGCTGGGCATCGACCTGATTGACGAGGAAACCGCAAGTGCCGGGGCGCAGCGGGGCGAGCCAGGCTTGCAGTTTGTCCAGCACCCGATAGGACGCGGCGTCGGCCAGCGTCAGGGCAATCACCTGGTCGGCAACGCCGAGCATCTGGTGCAACCAGGGCGTGGCGCCGGTTGCACTGTCGATGACCAACAGATCATCGGCGCCCAGTTCGAGGGTCGCCAAGTGTTGCATCAGCCAGTTGGGATTGGCCGCCAGTTGCGCTTCGAAGGCGCGCGCATCGGCGGCGTTGCTCGGGCCGAAGGGCAGGCATTCGATTCCGCTTTCGGTCAACGCGCGGATGCCGTCCCAGCCAGCATCCTGCAGCCGCGCCTGATTGATACCGGGCGTGGAACGGGGCAGGTTGAAATGGCTGAGCAGGGAATTTTGCGGGTCCAGGTCGAGCACCAGAGTGCGGCCGGTGGTGCGCTTGAGCAGCTTGCCCAGGGACGCCGCGACGGTGGTCTTGCCGGCGCCGCCCTTGGCGGACAGCACAACGATGACATGGGCCTTGGGCCGTTGCGGCGGTTGGGCCCGCAGGGCGTTGTCGAGGGCGCGGCGGTTGTTTTCTTCGGCGGCGGCGCGGCGATCACGGGCCACCACGGCGAGGCGTTCACGCAGGGAACTGCCGGGCGCGAGGTCGTCGCTGTTGTCTACCGTGGCTGCCGGAAGTACAGGCATCGGCGGCGATGACACCACCGGCAGGGCGGCGGCGACAGGCGGGCGCTTGGTTTCGACCAGGCTCATCGCCACCGGTTTGGCCGGCGCGGGCGCGGCGGGCGGCGGTGGAGCAGGGACGGCAGCGACCGGCAGCGGTTCGAGGAATTCGAATTCGGTGTTGATTTCTTTGTAGCTGTCAGCACTTGCCCCAAAGCGGTGGAACAGGTTTCCAATATCGTCTGCTTGACTCATATATGTACTTCCAGCCTACGGCTATCTGGACTACAGAAGGGCAGGTTCGGGTCTTCCAAGTGGGTAAGGGTGTGATATCAAAATGATTGTGTCAATATTTTGGTTATTTACTACGGGTCATTTCGAGTGCCGGCATGAAGAAAATAAACGCCGGATTTTTGACCTTTTCAGCGAAGGCTCTAAATCGGCCTGTTATTCGTTGCATCGGCCCGCAATTCCGAAAGTTGAACAGCGCTAAAGAATAGCCTGACAAATTTCCCTGAGGGGAACCCTGATCCGTGTAGGAAAAAGCGTACAGATGATATCAATAATTCCTACAGTTTGCGCAAAGCACAACCGGTCGATGGTCGGCTGGAGCAGAGGAAGTGGATAATTTTCGGGACCGCGACGCGGTCCCGAAATGATCACCGATGATTCAAGGCAGGCAACATCGATGCCAGCCCTGGCCTCAGTGAGGCGCGCGAGGAATGGTCTTGAGCAGGTCTTCGGCGCTGATATGGCCGACGATGGCGCTGCCGGGCTGCGGCAGGTCGAGGATATGGCCCTTCATTTTGCCCACCACGTGCATTTCGCAGGGCTTGCAGTCGAATTTCAGGGTCAGCACTTCATCGCCATGCACCAGTTGCATCGGTGCCACCTTGGTGCGCACGCCGGTCACGCCTTTGGCCTGTTTGGGGCACAGGTTGAAGGAGAAGCGCAGGCAGTGTTTGGTGATCATCACCGGCACTTCGCCTGTTTCCTCGTGCGCCTCGTACGCCGCGTCGATCAGCTTGACCCCATGACGGTGATAGAAATCACGGGCCTTCTGGTTGTAGACGTTGGCCAGGAACGATAGGTGCGCCTCGGGGTACACCGGCGGCGGCGTGGTCTCGGCCTTGCGGCCACCGCGTGGATGGGCGGCGACGCGGGCGGTGGTCAGCGACTCGATGACCTCGCGGCGCAGGGCCTTGAGCTGCGAGTTGGGGATGAAGAACGCCTGTGGCGCGTCCAGTTCGATGGAGTCGGCGTGGTACTGGGTGGTGCCCAACTGGCCGAGCAGGTCGTGCAGTTGGTCCAGCGCCTGTTGCGGCTTGTTGGCTTCGCCGAACGGACCGTCCAGGTTGGCACTGGCGGCAACGCCTTCTTCGCTGATGGCGGTCAGTTGCAGGCGGTCTTCGCGCAGGCGCGCGACCCACGACAGGCCGATACGGCGCTCGGCCGAGGTCTTCTGCAAAGCCTGTTGCCAGTTGTGGTCGAGGTTGCGACTCAGCGGGTGGTTCGGCCGCAGCTTGAACAGGCCTTCCGGCATTTCATTCGGCTCGACGCGGTAGCGGTAGCGCTTCTCGCCGTCTTCCTCGAACTCGCCCTTGAGCTCGGCGATGTTGGCGCGGAAACCCACCACTTCACGCTTGACCAGGACATTGAGGCCGTCGCCGTTGGACAGCGGGTCATGGGTGACGACCTGCATGTCGCGCTTGCCGACCTTGTCCACCGTACCCACCAGCAGACCGGTGAAAGTCGGCGAGTCGAAGGCGCCGATGTCGATCTTGCGCTCGCTGACGAAATAGTCGGTGCTGCCGCGGTGGAAGGTCTTGTCCGGGTCCGGGACGAAGAGATGCGCGGTGCGGCCGCTGGAGGCGCGGGCGAGGTCCGGGCGGTCTTCGAGGATTTCGTCCAGGCGCTGGCGGTACCAGGCGGTGATGTTTTTCACATAGCCCATGTCCTTGTAGCGGCCCTCGATCTTGAACGAGCGCACGCCAGCGTCCACCAGGTCGCGCAGGTTGGCGCTCTGGTTGTTGTCTTTCATCGACAACAGGTGTTTTTCGTAGGCGATCACGCCGCCTTTTTCATCCTTGAGGGTGTACGGCAGGCGGCACGCCTGGGAGCAGTCGCCGCGGTTGGCGCTGCGTCCGGTCTGGGCGTGGGAAATGTTGCACTGGCCGGAGAAGGCCACGCACAGCGCGCCGTGGATGAAGAACTCGATCGCCGCGTCGGTTTCGTCGGCGATGGCACGGATTTCCTGCAGGTTCAGCTCGCGGGCCAGCACCAGTTGCGAGAAGCCGGCCTGGTCGAGGAACTTCGCGCGGCCGAGGGTGCGGATGTCGGTCTGGGTACTGGCGTGCAGTTCGATGGGCGGAATATCCAGCTCCATCACGCCGAGGTCCTGGACGATCAGCGCATCGACACCGGCGTCGTAGAGCTGATGGATCAGCTTGCGTGCAGGTTCCAGCTCGTTGTCGTGAAGGATGGTGTTGATGGTGGTGAAGATCCGCGCATGGTAGCGCCGGGCGAATTCCACCAGTTCGGCGATTTCGCTGACCTCGTTGCAGGCGTTGTGCCGTGCGCCGAAGCTCGGGCCGCCGATGTACACGGCATCGGCGCCATGCAGGATGGCCTCGCGGGCGATGGCGACATCGCGGGCAGGGCTGAGCAATTCCAGGTGATGTTTGGGCAGGGACATGATGTTTTTCTAGGCTTCAACACGGTCAAGGCGCGCATTGTAGCGGCGAAATGCCTGACCGGCATCTGAATGCTGCCCGGTGGTTTTTGCGGGGCAGTGACAACCGTGTTGGCGGGTCCGGCCTCATCGCTGTGATGAGGCCATTTACCCGAGCAATCAGCCCTTGGCCGCCATCGCCGTCACTTCCACCCGCATGCCTTCCACTGCCAGCTCGGACACGCCCACCGCTGCGCGTACCGGCCACGGCTTGCTGAAGAACCGCTGATAGACCTCGTTGAACGCCGGGCGGTCGGCCATGTCGGTCAAGTAGATGGTCAGGTGCAGCACGCGGTCCATGCCGCTGCCGGCTTTTTCCAGGGCCACTTTCAGCGCCTGCAGGGTGCATTCGCTCTGGGCGGTGATGTCGCCCAGTTCCAGGCTGCCGTCGGCGCGGGTCGGGATCTGGGTGGACACCAGAATGCCGCCGAAACCGGCTACGTCGGAGGAAATGGAGTCCGCATCCGGGTCGGGGATGTAGGTGATGTCTTGATTGGCCATGGGGATCTCTTGCGATGACTGAGTAAAACAGGCCGCACAGTGTAAGCCGCGAGCCGGCTTGCGGCGAATTCGTTTGAACCCTCGGCGCCGGGGACCAGTCCCAACCAGGACCTTTCATGCAAAACAAGGAGAAGTGCGATGAAACCTATCACCTCGATGTTCGCTGGCCTGGCCCTGGTGGGTGCGCTCGCGGCCCCGGCCTGGGCGGACCAGCCGGGTGCCGACTGGAAAGTCACCCAGGAACAGGCCTCCGCGACCCTCAAGGCCGCCGGCTACACGCAGATCACCAAGATCGAGGCCGACGATGGCCATTGGGAAGGCGAGGGCACCAAGGCGGACGGTATGAAGTATGAATTCAAGGTCGATCCGCACACTGGCAAGATCGTGAAAGATGAAATGGATCATTGATCCCGCCGCTGTATCCGGGGCCGCCAGGCGGCCCCGAAACCTCAACCCGCCCGCAACGCTTCGACAATCGCCTGATTGAACGCCGGCAAGTCATCCGGCTTGCGCGAGGTAATCAGGGTCCAGCCATTGGCCGTGCAGTGTTTCACCTCGGCATCCACCCATTCCGCTCCGGCATTCTTCAGGTCGATGCTGACGCTGGGGTAGGACGTCAGCGTCTTGCCACGGGCGACGCCGGCGTCGATCAGCGCCCACGGGCCATGGCAGATTGCCGCAACCACCTTGTTGGCGCCGACGAATTCCTTAATCAGGCGCCGGGCATCGCGGTCCTGGCGCAGGGTATCGGCATTCACCGTGCCGCCGGGAATCACCAGCGCCGCGAAATCCTTGCTGTCCAGGCCTTCCAGCCGCGTGTCGGATTCGACGGTGCGGTCTTTCTCGGTGTCGTGGAGAAAGGTCTGCACGCTCCCGCCCTTGATCGACCCGTGGACCAGGGTTGCGCCTTCGGCGCGCAAGGCCTCCAGTGGTTTGAGCAGTTCATCGCGCTCGATGCCGGTGTTCGAGGTGATGACCAGAATCTTCTTGCCTTGCAATGCGTGACTCATGAATGACAGTCCTCTGCGAAGTCGGTGAGACGGCGGATCGCGCCGTCTTACTGTTGAGGCATGGCTCCGCAGAAAAGTTTGGTTTTTTCAGCGGGCAGCGATCCGCGAGCAGCGGATTGAACGTCCTCGGCGCGGCGGCGCTCAGAACTAAAAGGCACCCACAGGATTCACCGCCATGAACGACACCGCGCAACGCCCCGAACTCAACGCCTGGCACGCGATGCTGACGGACGACGGTTACCGCCTCGACTCGCCGGATGCCTGGCACGCCAGCCTGTTGCGCGGCGCCGATGAGTTGCTGGCCAGCGGCGTGGTGGATCGGGACGAATGCCAGGCGCTGAAAGCCCTTGCCGAGGGCGGCCACGCCCGCGCGCTGGAAGACGCGGTGGACAGCCGTGTCGCGGACCCCGACGCATGAAAGCGCTGAAGATTGCCACCTTCAACATCAACGGCATCCGCGCCCGCCTGCCCAACCTGCTGGCCTGGCTGGAGCGCGAACAGCCGGACATCGCCTGCCTGCAGGAATTGAAAGCGCAGGACTTTCCCAGCGAGCAACTTGCCGACGCCGGCTACGGCAGCCTCTATCACGGCCAGGCGGCCTGGAATGGCGTGGCGATCCTGGCTCGCGGTGCCGAGCCGCTGGAAATCCGCCGCGGCCTGCCCGGTATGGAAGACGACGGCCAGAGCCGCTACCTGGAGGCCGCGGCCCACGGTGTGGTGGTGGCGTGCCTGTACCTGCCCAATGGCAATCCGCAACCCGGCCCCAAGTTCGACTACAAACTGGCCTGGTTCGAACGCCTGATCGAACACGCCCAGGTGCTGCTGGACAGCGACCACCCGGTGGTACTGGCCGGCGACTACAACGTGGTGCCCACTGATTTCGACATCTATAACCCGCGCTCCTGGCTCAAGGACGCGCTGCTGCAGCCGGAAAGCCGCGCTTGCTACCAGCGCCTGCTCGACCAGGGCTGGACCGACGCGCTGCGCCACCTGTATCCGGACCAACGCCTGTACACCTTCTGGGACTATTTCCGCGAGCACTGGCCGAAAAACTCCGGCCTGCGCATCGACCATCTGCTGCTCAACCCGGCCTTGGCCCCGTACCTGAAAAACGGCGGCGTCGATGCCTGGGTGCGCAATGAAACCAAGGCCAGCGACCACGCTCCGGCCTGGATCGAACTGGGCCCGCGCAAGCGCAAGGCCCGAGAGGACTGACTGATGAACGACGCGCTTTTCGTCGATCTACAACACGTTGCCGAGACCATGCGGCAGTTGCACTTCCACGATGACGGGGCCACGCCCAACAGCCCGTTGCCGGTCATTCGCTATCACCTGCGGTCCAAGCCCGGCAGCGACATGGCGGCGGCGTTCGAGGCGCTGTTCAACCGCAACCAGTGGACGCCGCTGTGGCGTGCCGGCATTTTCGACTATCACCACTACCATTCCACCGCCCATGAAGCGCTGGCCGTGGTTCGTGGCGAGGCGCGGGTGACCTTGGGCGGGCAGTCCGGGCAGACCCTGAGCATTGCCGTCGGCGATGTCCTGGTGTTGCCGGCCGGAACCGGCCACCGCTGTGTCGAAAGCAGCCGGGATTTCCTGGTGGTGGGGGCGTATCCGCGCGGACAGGAAGACTACGATATCCAGCGCCCCGGCAGCGCCAGCCATGCCGATTCGAAAGCACGCATCGCCCGTGTTGCGCTGCCGCTGGCCGACCCGGTAGCCGGCCGGGACGGTCCGCTGATGGTGGCCTGGAAAGCCTCAGGCAGCGCGCGCGGCGAGTAGCAGCGAGGCCGGCTTGCCGGTAAGCGGGTGTGGCGGTTCGATGATGGCGTCGAGGTGCAATCCGCTGGCGTGCAGCAGCGTCACCCAGCTTTCCAGCGTGCGGAAATACCAGGGCGCCGGGTCACGGAACGCCGCGTCAAAGCCTGCCCATGAACCCGCGCGCCAGCCGTCGACATAAGGCTCATCGCCACAGGCCACGTGGGGGTGCAATGTCTGGATCAGCAGATGGCCCGGACGCTCCAGCCACGCCGGCAGCGCCGCCAGCAACCGCTGCAGTTCCTCGGCGCCGAACAGCGAGAAATTGCAGGCGATCAGATCGACCTGACGGTGCGGCGTCTGCTGGCTGAGCGCCGCATAGTCGAGGCATTCGTAGTCACCCTCGGGATCGCTGATCCGGGCGGCTTCGATCAGGCCCGCCGTGGCGTCCACACCCCAGGTCGCGATGCCCCAGCCGCGCAACGCACGGCACAGCCAGCCCTCGCCACAGCCAAGATCGAGAACACGTCGTGGCCGCCGCGCATCGATGGCGCTTAACATCGCGTGGTCGGTGACCAGCCGGCGGCTTTCGATCCGCGCTTCGCGCACGGCGGTGATCCAGGGTTCGGCGTTGGTGTGCCAACTGGAGAGGATCAGGGATTCGGGGTTGTGGTCAGGCATGGGCGGGCTCCCGTGGCGGGATGACGTGGAGCACCGGCAGGTGCTCCGGGGCAGTGGATCAGGCGGGGACGCCGAGAATCACATGGGAAGCCTTGATCACCGCAGTGGCGCTGACGCCCTTGGCCAGGCCCAGCTCCTGCACGGCGTCGCGGGTGACGATGGAATAGACCCGGGTGCCGCCGGTCAACTCCAGCACCACTTCGGCATTGACCGCGCCATCGGTGACGCTGATGACCTTGCCTTCCAGGCAGTTGCGCGCCGACAAGCGAATGCCGTCGGCATCGGTCATCAGCATCACCCAGGGCGCCTTGACCAGTGCGATGGCTTCGGCGCCGGGCACCAGGTTCAGGCTCTTGACGCTTTCCACGGTGACCACCGCCACCAGCGTCTCGCCGCCGCCCAGTTCGAGGATGACCTCGCTGTTGACGGCGCCGGGGCGTACCTCGCTGACCTTGCCTTTGAATACGTTGCGTGCGCTGACTTTCATCGTCTCTCCCTCGATTGTGAGCATCGGCCTGGCCGTAAAGAGGGAGAGTGTAGCCGGGGTCGGTTCAGCTCAGAAGGTCTTCGTAAAACGCCCCGTACGGCTTGCTCGGGTGAGCGATCTGGATTTCCAGGATCCACAGCCCGCGGTTCGGCCGCTCGGCCAGGTCGCCAAGGTCGCCGGCGCGGTAGATGGCGTGGGGGAAGTCGCTGACGCGATGGCCCTTGATGTCGAGGTTGAGCGTCCAGCCCATGGCTTCGGCTTCCTGGCGGGCGAAGTCGTAGAGTTCGACGCCGCTGCAGTTCTCGCCGCGCCAGTGTGCTTCGACCCGCTGGTACAGCGTCTTGGCCGCGGCGGCGCAGGCGATCATTTCCGGGTCGTCGCCCACGGCGAAGGTGGCGCCGGCATCGCCTTCATGGCCTTTCCAGACGATGCCCATGTCGATGAAGAAAATGTCGTTGTCGCCCAGCACCGGGTCGCCGTCCGAGCGCTGGTTGAAGGCTTTCAGGGTGTTGGCGCCGAAACGCACCAGCAGCGGGTGCCAGATGCGTTCCATGCCCAGCCCGGCAAGGATCTCCTTGCCGCGGGCGGTGGCTTCGGACTCGCTCATGCCGGGGCGAATGACCGCGGCGATAGCGTCCACGGCTTCCCAGGTCCGGGCCTGGGCGTACTGCATCAATTCCAGCGCGTAATTCGCGCCAGTGGCTTCCTTGGGGTACACGGCGGTGTTCATCGGTGGCTCTCTGTTCAAGGGCTCTTGGGTGTTCTCGCTGTATAGACTTCTATATGGCGATGGCTCTTGCAACATTTTGTTTGGTGAGCCTCAGTGCCCGTACAACCCGACCAGGCTCTGCGCCCCCAGTGCGTGCCCTTGCAATGCCTTGAGCAAACCGTCCCGGTCCAGGCCGTCGGGCAGGGCGCCGGGTGCCAGGTCAGTGGCGATCAGGGTCAGGGCGTAATGATGAGGATTGTCCCCGGCGGGCGGGCAGGGGCCGCGATAAACAGTGGCGCCCTTGACGTTCTTGCCGACGGTGATGCCTTCGCTGACGCCTTCGGCCAGTTCGCCACGTTTGGCATCGATGTTGTAGGCCACCCAGTGGACGACGCCGAGGCCCTTGGCGCCATCCGGGTCGAACATCACCAGGGCCACCGAGCGGGTGCCTTCGGGCAGGTTCGACCAGCTCAACTGCGGCGAGCGCTCCTGGCCCTTGCCGCAGGCGGTATCAGGACCGACCTGGGCCAGGGCAATCCGGCCACCATCGGTGAAGGAGGTGGAGGTGATGGACAGCGGCGCCGCATGTGCGGCGCCTGCGAAGGCCAGCAGGGCGAGGGCGGGGATCAGTGTTTTCACTGCGGTTCACCTTTGAATGAGCTTCGGGGAACCGCAGTGTAGACGCTTACTCGACGCCGGCGCGGGGCACCGGCGGCGACCCGGCGTATTCGCCCATTTCCGGTACCGGCGGATGTTCCTGGGCGGCGTGGCGCAAATCGTCGGTCACCCGCAGTTCGGCACCGGTTGGCGAGAAGGTCGCGGACGGCACGAACGGCGCAGGATTGGCCGGCACCGGGCGCTTGCCGCGGCGCCACAGGAAGAAGCTCACCAGTGTCAGGTTGATCACCGCCATGGCCCAGAACAGACCGACTTCGCCGTAACTGTTCATCACTGGCGAAATCGCCACCGGGCTGATCGCCGACCCCAGCGAGTTGATCAGCAGCATGCCCTGGATCATCGGCACCAGCGCCTCGACCGGAGCACGGTCGGCGGCATGGCTGACCGACACCGGGTAGACGGCGAACACGCCACCCCCGAGCAGGAACAGCATCACCGGCAGCAGCACCGAATCGGACGGCAGCAGCAGGATGACCACCGACAGCACGGTGCAGAGCATGCCGAGCACGATCAGCACATCCTGGCGGTCCTTGCGGTCCGACCAGCGTCCCACCGGGTACTGCAGCAGCATGGCGCCGAGAATCACCCAGGCCATCATGGTGCCGACTTCACCGACTGCCAGGCCGATGCGTTGCAGGTACAGCGGCAGCAAGGTGTAGACCGCGGCGATGGCGAGGCCGGAACCGAAGCAGCCGACCAGGCCGGTCGGGGTCACGCTGAGCAACTGGCGCGGCTTGAGCGGCTCGACGTGCTCCAGCAGCGGCGACACCCGCGGCAGGATCACGATCGGCAGCACCGACAGCGCCGCCAGCATGCCGGCCATCATGAACGGCGCCTGGTCACCCCAGCCGGCAATTTCACCCAGCGCCGCCTGGCTGACCACGCCCGCGCCATAGAACGCGATCATGTACAGCGCCAGCAGACGCCCGCGGACCTTGGTGTCGCCGGCCATCAACAGCCAGCTTTCGATCACCAGGAACACGCCGACCGTGGCCCAGCCGTTGATCATCCGCAGCACCATCCAGCCCCAGGTGTCGACGAACAGGCCCTGGGCCAGGATGGTCACGGCGATCAGCGAGGCGAAGCTGCTGTAGGCGCGGATATGGCCGATGCGCAGGATCAGCCGGTCATTGAACACGGCGCCGAGGGTCAGGCCGATGAAATAGGCAGACGAGACCACACCGATCATGGTGGCCGATTCGCCGGCTTCATCCAGGCGCAGGGTGGTCAGGGAAGACAGAAAGCCATTGCCCAGGGCCATGATAAACAGCCCGAGCAGGGGTGCCAGCGCCATCGCCAGCAAACGCGGAGACATACGTACCTCAAGAGTTTCGATTAGCGGTCAGACCCTTGGTACGCGCGCGCACGTCAGCCGGACCGTTGCGGACCGGGGCTGCTCGTTGTTGGGATTGTCGCTGCTCGAAGTGACCAGGCGAAAAAGGGCGCGAGATTCTAATGGGTTTTCGAGGGTGGCTGACAGATGGGTAGGGGTGTGGCGGAGTGTCGCAGGCACCTGGAGCCCCCACGCACCATTCCACCCACACCCCTGTAGGAGCGAGCTTGCTCGCGAAGGGCCATCAGCGCATATCGCGAGCAAGCTCGCTCCTACAGGAGGGGAAGGGCAGTGGCAGAGACCTGCAAATCCCCCGGCAGCCAGGTACAAGAATCCTGTCCACCCAGATGAGTTAATCCCCCAGCGATCAAGATTCAGATGAATCGCACCTTGCGGTAGTCCTTACGATAAAAATAAAGGGGATTGATGTGAACAGGTTTCGCCATGGCTCATTACTGGCCGCGGCCCTCAGCGCCATTTCTTCCGGCGCGTCGGCCTACGAGCTGCACTCCACCGCGGATTCCACACTGAAGTTGAATGTCCAGGGTGCCCTGGGCTTCTTCCACAGCGACGAAAGCTACAACCAGGGCGGACCGATCGACCCGGGGTCGGTGGCCTGGCAGGAAGCCTTCCTGCGTTATGGTCTGAGCGGTACCACGCGTTTCCCGGAGGCAGGCAATTCGTCGCTGTACGGCGAGTTCAATCTGGTCAGCAACGGCACCTGGGGCGAGGGCGATGCCGCCGGCTACACCGATGGCACCGAGCGTCGCACCGACGTCGACCGTGCCTACGCCGGCTGGCGCTCGGGGGATCTGTTCCCGGCGCTGGGCAAGGACGGCGTGGATATTTCCGTCGGCAGCCAGAAAGTGAAGGTCGGTGACGGCTTCATCATCAATGGCGACGGCCTGAGCGTCGGCAATAACCTCGCCGGTGGCAGCGCCAATCGCGGCGGCGCCTATTACCTCACCGCGCGCAACGCGTTCGACAAGACCGCCTGGCTGCGCCTCGGCGGGCAGCAGGGCTGGCGCGGCGACCTGATCTGGCTGAAGTCGGACAACGAACTCAAGGCCAAGCCTGAACTGGGCGTCGCCGTGCTCGAGCATGTCGCGCCGGAGGGCACGGTGGGCCTGACCTACGTCAAGGGCCTCGATGTCGAGGACAAACTGGCCAACGCCTTCAGCGGCCAGCGCGACGGCCTGAAAATCACCAGCCTGCGAGCCCAGGGCAATGCCGGGGTCAAGGACCTGTTCCTGTCCTTCGAGTACGCCCACGAAGACAAACGCCTGGGCGACGAACACGCCTGGTATGCGGAAGCCGGCTGGACCTTCTCAGGCATGCCCTGGCAGCCACGGGTCGGCTATCGCTACAGTCGCTATTCGGAGGATTACGACCCGTTGTTCAGCGGTTTCAGTCGCGGCTACGGCACCTGGTTCCAGGGCGAAGTGGCGGCCAACTACTCTGGGCCGTTCCAGCGCAACGCCGGTATCCACATGCTCAGCCTCGGCCTGACGCCGCACCCGGACGTGGCGATGGGCGTGTTGTATTTCGATTTCAACACCCTCGACCGCACGCAAGGCGACCTGGATGCCAAGGAACTCGACCTCTACGTCGACTGGACCATAGGCAATTTCACCGTCAGTCCGCTGGTCGGCCTGTACAAACCGAAGAAGAGTGCCGAGGACGGCGGATCGCAACTGGGCAGTGATGACCTCAATCTCTACAGCCAGTTGGTAGTTTCCTTCGCCTTTTGATGACTTTTCCGGCCCGAGTGGCTTCCCACTTCCTAAAACCAATTATAAAAAAGGACATTCCTGATGCGTGTTCCCTTTTTCCGCACGGCGCTTGCCGCAGCCGTCGGCATGACCGCTTCGCTGGCCGTCGTCTCGGTCCAGGCAGCGTCCAGCGACCCCGCGCGCCCCAATATCCTGCTGGTTGTCGCCGATGACATGGGCTACGCCGACCTCGGCAGTTTCGGTAGCGAGATCGAGACGCCAAACCTCGATTCCCTGGCCGCCTCGGGCGTGCAACTGACCAACTTCCAGGCCATGCCGGCCTGTTCGCCGACCCGTGCCGCGCTGCTGACCGGTGCCGACCCGCATCAGGTCGGGCTGGGCAACATGGCCGAAGAGACCGCGCCCAACCAGGAAGGCCAGAAAGGCTACGAGGGTTACCTCAACGACCGCGCGGTGACCATCGCGTCGCTGCTGCGCGACGCCGGCTACGACACCTACCTGACCGGCAAATGGCACCTGGGCAAGACCGAACAGACCGGCCCTGACCAGCGCGGTTTCGAGCATTCCTTCAGCCTGCTCAGCGGCGGCGCCAGCCACTATCCCGACATGAAGCCGGCCTATGCGCCGACCCCGGACGCGAAGGCGCCTTACGCCCAGGACGGCAAGCGCCTGGACGCACTGCCCGCTGATTTCAGCTACTCCAGCCAGTATTACGCCGACCGGATGATCCGCTACATCGCCGCGGATAAAGACAGCGGCCGGCCGTTCTTCGGCATGCTGGCCTTCACCGCGCCGCACTGGCCGCTGCAGGCGCCTGACGCGGCCATCGCCAAATACCACGGTCGCTACGACGCCGGCTACGACGCTCTGCTCGAAGCCCGGCTGAACAAGCAGAAAGCGCTCGGCCTGGTGCCGCAGGACGCCGAGCCCGCCGCGCGCTCGCCGAAAGGCCGTGCCTGGGCCAGCCTCAGCCCCGAAGAACGCCAGCGCGAGGCGCGGGCGATGGAGATCTACGCGGCGATGGTCGACCAGATGGACGCCAACACCGGCCGGGTGTTCGACTACCTGCGTCAGAACGGTCTGTACGACAACACCGTGGTGATCTTCATCTCCGACAACGGTGCCGAAGGCCACGACCTCGACGAGACCTGGCCGGCGGACCAGTTCCCAGAGATCCGCAAAGTGATCGACGAGACCAACGACTTCAGCTACGCCCACATGGGCAAGCCGGGCTCCTACACCTTCCTTGGCCCGAACTGGTCGCGGGTGTCCGCGCCGACCCTGAGCCTGTTCAAGGGCTTCCCGACCGAGGGTGGCACGCGTACGGCCGGGATCATCCGCATTCCGGGGGCCGATTCGCAGGGGAAAAAGCTCGATCAACTGGTCAGCGTCAAGGACTTCGCGCCAACCCTGCTGGAGTTGGCGGGGGTGAAGCATCCGGGGCAGCAGTACAAGGGGCGCGATGTGGTGCCCATGACCGGCACCTCGATCATCCCGCTGCTCAAAGGCGAGAAAGTCGCCGAGCGCACCCAGGGCGGCGAACTGTTCGGCAAGCGCTTCGTGCGCAAGGGCGACTGGAAACTGGTACACATGCCCAAACCTTGGGGCACGGGCGACTGGCAGTTGTTCAACCTGCAGTCGGACATGGCCGAGCGGCATGACCTGAGCGCCAAGGAACCAGGGAAAGTGGCGGAACTGAAAAAGGTCTGGGACCAGTATGCGCAGGAGAACCATGTGATCCTGCCGGACCACGTTAGCGGTTACTGATCCCTCGCTGCGGTTCGGGGCCTCGAACCGCAGCGATCTCAGCAAAGCGCTCCTCAAGACAGAGAACAACAATGCCTTTGCGTGCGCACCTGCACTGCCTGACCCTGCTATTGATCCTCGCGTCCCCCTTCGGCGCGGCCGACCCGCGCCCGCCGAGTGAACACCTCTCCGACGGCTACGTCGCCCAGGCACGCTGCACCGCCTGTCACCAAACCCAAGCCAGCGCCTGGGCCAACTCCCATCACAGTTGGTCGCTGCGCGAGGCCAACAGCGAAAACGTGCTTGGCGACTTCAACGACACCACCTTCAGCGACGCCGATGGCATCCGCATGCGGTTTTTCAAGCGCGGCGAGCGCTTCTTCGTCAACGCCGAGGGCGAAGACGGCAAACCCGCGGATTTCGCCATTGCCTACACCTTCGGCTTCGATCCGCTCCAGCAATACCTGATCGAGCGCCCCGGTGGCCGCCTGCAAAGCCTCACCGTCGCCTGGGACAGCCGGCCCGGCGACAAAGGCGGACAACGCTGGTTTTCGCTACATCCCGGACAGCGTTTCACCCCGGATGACGCCCTGCACTGGACCGGCCGCTACCAGAACTGGAACGCCATGTGCGCTGATTGCCATTCCGGCAACCTGCGCAAAGGCTACGACCCGGCCAGCGACACCTTCCAGACCACCTGGAGCGAAATGGCGGTGGGTTGCCAGAGCTGCCATGGCCCTGGCCAGCGCCATCTTGACTGGGCTGAACAGCACCCGGACAAACCGTCGCCCGCCATGAGCCCGGCGCAAATGGGCCTGGCGGTGGACTTTCATCGCGCCGAGCCAGGCTATCTGGTCGAGCAGTGCGCCCGCTGCCACAGCCGGCGTCAGCCGCTGGGCAATGGCAGCCAGCCGGGCAAACCGCTGCTCGACGCCATGCGTCCGGCGGTGTTGTCCGACGGGCTCTACCATGCCGACGGACAGATCCTCGACGAAGTCTTCGAATATGGCTCCTTCACCCAGAGCAAGATGTTCGCCAAGGGTGTGACTTGCAGCAACTGCCACGAGCCGCATTCCACAACGTTGCGCGCCGAAGGCAACGACCTGTGCAAGGCCTGCCACAACCCGGTGGGCAACCCGCGCTTCCCCAGCCTGGTCAAGCAGGACTACGACACCCCGCAGCACCACCACCATTCACCGGGAACGCCGGGTGCGCAGTGCGTCAGTTGCCACATGCCGACCCGCACCTACATGGGCGTGGACGCCCGTCGCGACCATGCCTTGCGCATTCCGCGCCCCGACCTCGACGGCACGACCGGCGCCCCGGACGCCTGCACTGCGTGCCATCAGGACAAGCCCCCGACATGGGCGGCCAGCGCCATCGAGGGCTGGTTTGGCCAGCCGAAACGCGAGCCGCACTACGGCGAAACCTTCGCCGCCGCCCGCCGCCACGACCCCAGTGTCATCCCGCAACTGGCGAAGCTGATCGAAGACGCTGGCAAACCGGCGATTGTCCGCGCCAGCGCCGTCGAACTGGGCGCGGGTTACGGCGATGCGCTCCAGCCCAGCCTGGTCAAGGCGCTGGGCGACGACAGCCCGCAGGTGCGCCTGCAAGCGGCCCGCGCCCTGGAAGGGCAAACGCCGGCGCAGCGCCTGAAATACCTGCTGCCATTGCTACAGGACCCGAGCCTCGCAGTACGCGATCAGGCGGCGAGAGGTCTGGCCGACCAACGCAGTGCCGACCTTGCGCAACCCGTCGCCGACCGCCTGGAAGCGCAACTGAACGACCACCTGGAGCGCCTTCGAGAAAACACCGACTTGCCCGCTGCGCGCTTGAATCTCGCTGTGTTGCAGGAGCGCCTGAACCGTCCCGTCGACGCGATCGACAACTACCGTCAGGCGCTGAAGCAGGATTCGCGCTACGTCCCGGCGCGCACGGGGCTTGCGCGGCTGTTGATGGCGCAAGGACAAGTCGCCGAAACCGAGCAACTGTTGCGTACCGGCCTGGAACTGCAGCCGCAACAGCCTGAGCTGGCTTATTCCCTAGGTCTTGTGCTCGGCCAGCAGGGCAAGAATGACGAAGCAATCACCTGGCTACAACGCGCCGACGGCCCGCGAGCCCAGTACAACCTGGGCTTGCTGCTGAGCCGGATGGGGCGCACGGAAGAGGCGAGGGCGGCGTTTTTGAAAGGGCTGGAGCAGGACCGGGACAATCCCGACCTGCGCTATGGATTGGCTTACCTCAGTGCGCGGGCGGGTCGCACCGACGAGGCGCTGGGTTACTGTGATGGCTCGCCGGACCCGCGCTGTCAGCGCTTGATCCGGGCGATTCAGGCACGCAGTCGTTGAAGCGCAGGTCCAGCGCTAAGGGTTTCGGCATGGACGCCGATATGCATTCACGGCGCCAGCGTTCAGGCGCCGGCTCCGGGAAATTCAAGGTACGGCATGTTCGAAACCCTCGCGTCACTTCCGCTCTGGCACTACGTTCTGGTTCTGCTCAACTGTGCAGGTATCTTCACTTGGTGCTGGATAGTGGTGTGTCTGCTGATCCCGGGCCGGCGTAAGGATTTCCGTGTTCCACTCCGGCACAACCTGCTCAGGCTCTACCGCCTTCTGATGAACCGTATCGGGTTCAGCCTGCTGTTGCTCGGCGGTGTCAGTCTGCCGGTCAGTGTCCTTTATCACGTAGCCAGTGGTCTGCTGCTCCCTGCCTTTAATCTGGCTCCAGTTATCTTCCCGGCGCTAAACCTGATCGTGTTTGCCATCGCTGTCGCAGTCCCGATGCAACTGATGCTCGGCGCGAAAGGGTGGTCGTTGCCACTGGGACGAGGGTTGATGCTCTCGATCGAGCGGGCTCCGACCCTGCCAGGCATCCGCCTTTCCAGGTATGTGCTGTGCTTTCACGTCAAGCGGGACTTCTTCGAGCATCGTCGTGCGGTGACAGACTCGATGGTCAACGCACTCCGGCAGTTGCGTCAGGTCAGTGATCAATACGACATCGTGCTGAAAAGCTGGATGTTCAGCGAGCGTGATGAAAAGAAGGAGCGTCGGGTGGGCAAGCTCAGGATTCTTATGGGGCGAATCCGCACGCTGTTCATCATGGGGCTGTTTCAGGTGCCCCTTTTGGTCTTTGCGCTATGGGACTCGGAGTCGTCCCTGGCGTTGGCCTGCTTCAAGGGCGCGGCGGTTATCGTACTGCCGCTGGCCTGGCTGACGACTCGCTACCTGCGCTCAGCCTCACGCCTGATGCGCAGGATCAGCGTGAACAGCGGCGGCTCCATCGATTCGGCGCCCAGCGTCGCAATCGGGCTGCTGCAACGGGAAATTGCCCGGAGAGCCAAGGGCTACCGGCACAGTTTCATCGCGCCTCAGCCGATCTCGAAGGTCCATCTGGTCGGCTTGAGCCTGACCTCATCGAGGGTAATGAAGACCTGCGGTGGCACAGAGGCGGGTCTCGTCCTCCAGCCGCTGATCGGGCCTGTCCAGCCCGATCAGGAATGGAAGAAACCGCGCAACAAGACTCAACCGGCCGAAGCGGTTGAGATGTCCGGCTCATGCGTCACCGGAAAATTCACCGACCGGGCGATAAAACACTTCTGATGCGCCAGGTGATGCAGTTCGCGGGCGGTTCCGAGGTCTGAGCCGGCGGCGATCACCACCCGCGGCCGCAGTACCACCGAGGTGAACTGCCCGGCGCCGCTGTGTTCTTCGACCATCTCGCCTTGCGCGTCGTCCTCGTAGCTGAGCACCACCACGCCGGCTTCGGCGCAGAGGCCCAAGTACCAGAGTTTGTGGCAGGCGGAGAGGGAGGCGACCAGCAGATCTTCGGGGTTCCAGCGCGCCGGATCACCGCGGAAGGCCGGGTCGGACGAGCCGTCGATCGGCGCCTTGCCGGGCGTCTGGATCAGGTGGTCGCGGCTGTAGCCGCGGTAGCTGGAGGTCCCCGTGCCCTGGTTGCCAGTCCAGGTGACGTTGACGTCGTAGCGGTGTTGTTTGTCTGCCATGGGACCCTTCCTGAATGAACGTGGCCCCGAGCCTACGCCGTGGCGGCATCGGGCGAAACAGGCACGGGCGCCGGGCCGAATTGTCCGCGCGCAACAAGCCAGACCGGTTGTCCCCTTTTGGGGACATGCCCGCGCCTCGATCACGCTTAGCATGCCGTCCCATAACCACAAGAACACCGGAGACGCATTGACGATGCACAGTCCATCGACCGAGCCGCGGCGCTCGCTGTATTTCGATTATCAGGTTTATCCCGCTTTCACCGCCGACATGGCGGCCAGCGCAACCCGGCGCGAGGCGGTGGTGGTGGTCGGCGCCGGGCCGATCGGCCTCGCCGCCGCGCTGGAACTGGCCCGTTACGGTATTCCCTCGGTGGTGCTGGAGGCCGAGCAACAGGTCAGCGAGGGCAGCCGCGCCATTGTGTTTACCCGTCGCTCGATGGAGATCCTGCAGCAGGTCGGCGTTGCCGGGCGGGTGACCGAGGCCGGCCTCGGCTGGCGCTTTGGCAACTCGTTCTACCGCAATCAGTTGGTGTTCCGCATGGAAGCGCCGCATGACCCGGACGACCGCTTCCCGCCCATGACCAACCTGCAGCAGCCGTGCCTGGAACGCGCGTTGGTGGAGGCAGCCGAAGCCAATCCGCTGATCGAGCTGCGCTGGGGCAACAAGGTGGTCGGCCTGAGCCAGGCGCCGGACCATGCCTGTCTGGAAGTGGACACCCCGGCCGGCGTGTACGCGCTGGAAAGCGCCTGGGTGATCGCCGCCGACGGCGCCCGTTCCGGGTTGCGCGGCCTGCTCGGGCTGAAGCTGGAGGGCGCGGCCTATGAAGGCCTTTTCGTGATCGCTGATATCCGCATCAAGCTCGACCTGCCCACCGAACGCCTGGCCTATTTCGATCCACCCTGGAACCCCGGCAACACCGTGTTGATGCACCGCGAGCCGGGGGATATCTGGCGCATCGACTATCAATTGCCCGCCAACGAAACCCCGGAACAGGCATTGGCCCCGGAATCCTTGCGCCAGCGCATCGACGCCCAGCTCTCTTTAATGGGCATGGCGGACCGCACCTGGGAGCTGGACTGGTGCTCGGTGTATTCCGCCCGCGCCCTGACCCTGCCGGACTACCTCGCACAGCGGGTGATTTTCAGCGGTGATGCCGCGCACTTGCTGCCGATCTTCGGTGTTCGCGGGGCCAACACCGGGTTTCAGGACGTCAACGACCTGTGCTGGAAGCTGGCGTTGCAGATCAAGGGCCTGGCCGGGCCGCGGCTGTTGCCGTCCTACAGTCATGAGCGGGTGGCGGCGGCTCGGGAAATCATCGAGGAGGCGGGCAAGAGCACGCGCTTCATGACGCCGCCCAGCCCCGGCCAGCGCCTGCTGCGCGACGCGGTGCTGTCGTTGTCGCTGTCCCAGGATTTCGTCCGGCCGCTGTTTCACTGGCGCACCTCGCGGCCCCATGACTACGCCGATTCGCCGCTCAATTGCGCAAAGGCCGACGACAGCCTGTTCCCACACGGCCCGCGGGCCGGCGCGCCGCTGCTGAACGTGCGCCTGGGCGACGACGATTACCTGTTCGATCACTTGGGGGCGGCATTCCACTTGCTGTATTTCACCGATGACGGAGCGTTGCCGCTGGAGACCCAGGCGCAGGTCGCGGCAGTGCGGGCTCGGGGCATTCCCCTGCGGCTGATCGCGGTGGGCAGCGCGCTCCCGGTCGACGCTGCCGATCTGACCCTGGTCGACCCCGATGGCCATCTGCGGCGCAAATACGCTGCGCAGGCCGGCAGCGCTTACCTGGCCCGGCCGGACCAGCATGTCTGCGCCCGCTGGCGAGCACTGGGCGCTGACGCCCTGACCGCCGCCTTCCACACCGCATTGGGAAACGACTGAGGACATCGCCATGGCACACCTGACCACCCCCGAACTGGAAATCCTCTATGACCGCCTGGCCGACAGCCTGGACCAGGCGCCTGACGGCAAGCGTGAGCTGCTGCTGGTCAAGCTCGCCCTGTTGGCCGCCGAGGCCCTGGGCGATGTCGAGCGCTTCAGCGAACTGACGGTGATCGCCGGCCGCGACTTGTAACGGCCCGCTGCCTTCCTCGTATGGGCCTGTGCGAGGAAGGGCGTCCAGCTTGCCCGGGCAGCCTGATAGACTCGCGCTCTTCGAAACCCCCGAGAGAGAAACGCCATGCAGTTCTGGCCGTTGCGTACCGTGCCGCCGCCGCAGAGCCTGAATATCGGCCAGGCCGCCAGGCTGCTTGCCCATGTCGGGCACGACTATCGCCGGCAATTGGCCGGCGATCTGTTGCAGTTGATCGGCAACGGTATTCCGCTGGCTCAGTGCACGGTCTTCGCTTATGCGCCGCGCCGCAACCCACAGGTGTTCACCTTCGCCGACCGGGCCCGGGAAGTGTCGCTGCCGAAGATTTCCTCCAACTATGCCGAACGCTTCTACAACCAGGACGGCAACCAGCAGGCCATGAGTGGCGGCGGCGGTGAACGGATCATGGTGCAACGCCAGCACATCGATGACATCGGCCACGCCGAATACCGGCGCATCTGCTACGAGCAGCCGAAGATCGCCGAACGCCTGGCGCTGCTGACCCGTTGCGACAATGATCGCTGGCTGTCGGTGAACTTCTACCGGGGCCGGGAGCATGGCTGCTTCAGCAACCAGGAGCTTGACCACCTGGAAGCCTGGGCACCCTTGCTGATGCAGATCGTGCGCATGCATTACCTGGCCTGGCGGCAGGTCGACGAACTGCCGCAGGTGTTGGCCGAACGCCTCGCTACCCTGTACCCGGAGCTGACCCCGCGCGACCTTGAGCTGCTGCGCCTGCTGCTGACCGGCATCGACAACGACGAAATCGCCCGGCGCCTGGGCGTGCGGCCGTCCAGCGCGGCGACCTATATCAAGCGGCTGTACCGCAAACTCGGCACCGGGAGTTTGCGTGAATTGATCGGCCTGGTAACCCAGGGCTACCGAAACTGAAACCCGAGCGTCAACAAGGACTCCCCATGCAGCATCTGGACTGGCTTGAACACCACCTGCACCACAGCGACACCCTGGCCACCTGGCTCCATCGCCAGTTCAGCTACGAGTTCGAACAGCCATTGGCGGAGTGGCAGGCGGAATTCGCCGCGGGGCAGCATGACGGTGAGTGGAAATGCCTGATCGCCCTCGACCAGGACGAACTGCTCGGCGGCGCCGCACTGGCCCGCGACGATCTGCCGGAGCGCGCCGATCTTGGTCCGTGGCTCGCCTGTGTGTTCATCCGCCCCGAAGCACGCGGGCGAGGGCTCGCGGAGCAGTTGATCGAAGGTATTTGTGATCACGCCCGGGCCACCGGCATCGCCCGCCTGTACCTGCACACCCACGACCAGAGCGAGTATTACGCCAAGCGCGGATGGCAGGTGGTGGAGCGGTTCGAGGCATGGGGCAAGGAGCAATGGTTGATGGCGCGGGAGCTGTCCCGCGCCGGTTGATGAAATACAGGCGATCCCGGAAACGGCTTATTGCCAGCCATAGCGGCGGGTGAACCAGCCTTTCATCGCCTGCACCACGCCGACGTACCCCAGCAGAATCGCCAGCAGGAACGGGAAGTAGCTCAAAGGCAGCGCCTGCAGCTTGAAGTAGCTAGCCAGCGGCGACATCGGCAGCAGCACGCCAACAGCGACGATCAGCAGCGTCATGGCCAGCAACGGCCAGCCCGCGCGGCTGTGCACGAACGGCAGCTTGCGGGTGCGGATCAGATGCACCACCAGTGTCTGCGACAGCAACCCTTCGACGAACCAGCCGGACTGGAACAGGGTTTGGTGCTCCGGCGTGTTCGCGGCTAACACGAACCACATCACGGCATAGGTGAGGATGTCGAAGATCGAACTGAGCGGTCCGAAGAACAGCATGAACCGCCCGATGTCCTCGGCCTGCCAGCGCTGCGGCCGGGTCAGTTGCTCGGCATCGACGTTGTCGAAAGGGATCGCGGTCTGCGACAGGTCGTAGAGCAGGTTCTGCACCAGCAGGTGCAGCGGCAGCATCGGCAGGAAGGGCAGGAACGCGCTGGCCACCAGCACGCTGAAGACGTTACCGAAGTTGGAACTGGCGGTCATCTTGATGTACTTGAGCATGTTGGCGAAGGTCTTGCGGCCTTCGACCACGCCTTCTTCCAGGACCATCAGGCTTTTTTCCAGCAGGATGATGTCCGCGGCCTCCTTGGCGATATCCACCGCCGAATCCACCGAAATGCCGACGTCCGCCGCGCGCAGCGCCGGGGCGTCGTTGATGCCGTCGCCCATGAAACCGACCACATGGCCGCGCTGGCGCAGCAGGCGGACGATGCGTTCCTTGTGCGCCGGCGTGAGGCGGGCGAACAGGTTGCCTTCGGCGGCACGGTCGCTGAGCTGGCGATCATTGAGGGCATCGATCTCGCTGCCCAGCAACAGCCCGGCCACCGGCAGGCCGACCTCACGGCAGACGCGTTGGCTGACGCGCTCGTTGTCACCCGTCAGCACTTTCACCGCCACACCCTGTTCGGCCAGAACCCGCAGCGCGGCGGCCGTGGTTTCCTTGGGCGGATCGAGGAAGGCGATATAGCCGGTGAGCAGCAGATCGCTTTCGTCAGCCACCCGATACTGCTCACGCCCGCCCGGCAGTTGCTTGACCGCCACCGCGACCACGCGCAGGCCTTCATCATTGAGCAGGGCAGTGTGTTCACGGATACGTGCCAGCAGTTGCGCATCCAGCGGCAGTTCCTCGTCGCCCAGGCGGACCCGCGTGCACACCGCCAGCATTTCCTCCAGCGCGCCCTTGCACACCAGCCGATGGCCGTTGCCTTCGTGCCCGACCACCACCGACATGCGCCGGCGCTGGAAGTCGAAGGGGATCTCGTCGACTTTGCTGAAGGCGCTGCCCAGGCGTTCTTGCCGCTGCGGGCCGGCATGTTCCAGCACGGCGACGTCCAGCAGGTTTTTCAGCCCGGTCTGGTGATGGCTGTTCAGCCAGGCATCGTCCAGCACCGCTTCGCGAGGCACGCCGAGCACATCGGTGTGGCGCTCCAGAACGATGCGGTCCAGGGTCAGGGTGCCGGTCTTGTCGGTGCACAGCACATCCATGGCGCCGAAGTTCTGGATAGCGTCCAGGCGCTTGACGATGACTTTCTTGCGCGAGAGCGCCACGGCGCCCTTGGCCAAGGTCGAGGTGACGATCATCGGCAGCATCTCCGGGGTCAGGCCGACGGCGATGGACAGCGCGAACAGCGAAGCCTCCAGCCAGTCGCCCTTGGTGAAACCGTTGATCAGCAGCACTAGCGGGGTCATGACCAGCATGAAGCGGATCAGCAACCAACTGACCTTGTTGACGCCCTGCTGGAAGGCGGTCGGCTCGCGGTCGCTGCTCAACACCCGCTCGGCGAGGTTGCCGAAGTAAGTGTGCTGGCCGGTGCCGACCACCAGCGCGCGGGCGCTGCCGCTGACCACATTAGTGCCCATGAAGCACAGGTTGTCGCATTCCAGCGGGCTGCCGACGGCGCGCCGGGCATGGGCGAACTTCTCCACCGGCAGTGATTCACCGGTGATCGCCGCCTGGCTGATGAACAGGTCCTTGGCTTCGAGCACCCGCAGGTCGGCGGGGATCATGTCGCCCGCCGACAGCAGCACCAGATCACCGGGGACCAGATCGCGAAACGGTACTTCCACCGCACCGCGCCGATCGACAGCCGGGTCGCCGCTGCGCAGCACGCTGGCGGTGTTGCTGACCAACGCCTTGAGACGCTCGGCGGCGCGGTTGGAGCGGGCTTCCTGGAAAAAGCGCAGGAGCGTGGAGACCAGCACCATGCTGCCAATCACCAGCGCGGCGGTGAGGTCTTCGGTGAGCCAGGAGACCAGGGCCAGCAGGCTGAGCAGCAGGTTGAACGGGTTGCGGTAGCACCACCACAGGTGCAGCAACGGCGGGACTGGTTTTTCCTGGTTGACCACGTTGGCCCCGACCCGGTCGCGCACGGTTTCGGCGCGGGTGGCGTCGAGGCCTTCGGCGCCGGTGCCGAAGCGCTGGTAGAGGGCACCGGCTTCAAGGCCGGCGACGGTGGACAGTTGCCGAATGAATTCGACCGGCAGGTTGCCGCGGGCGCTGCCGTTACGCAGCAGTTCCAGCATTGCCTGGCGGCGGAAATGCCGGCTCAGGCCGTGGTCGAAGAACGCCAGCAGGCGCCGGCCGAAACGTTTGAACAGCATGATGCACTCCTGGGCGGTCGCAAGGACGCGACCACCGGATGGTGTTGTGCAGCACGGCAATTGCCGCCGCTGCCGGTCAGGCCGGGCAGCGGCGCGAGAAAACGCGTCAGCCGCCGTCCGGCCCGGGTCTGGGTGACACGGGACTGGGGGCTGGATTCATGACTGGGCTCCGGAAGCTCCTGTTTGGGGTGGATGAGTTTGGGGTGGAGGGGGTGGCCGGCTCACTCGCCGGCCAGGTCGAACACTTGCCAGCGCACCGAGCTGACGCCTTTTTCCAGGCTGATGCGGCTGACCAAGCGCTCAAGCTGGCTGGTGGCGCCGTGATTGCCGAGCAGTTCGGCGCGCACTTCCAGCTTGGCCGGGTTGGCCTGGTCTTCGCTGTGCAGCGATTGCAGGCGCAGGGCAACGCCGTCGAGGCTGTGCAGCATCAGGCTGCGCACCTGGATTTCGTCCTCGGCGCGGCAGACGATTTCCACGCCGTAGCGCTGTTCGACTTCGCTGGCGGGGACCACGTCCTGCTGGTTCAGGCGCTGGGCGATGTCGCGCAGCAGGATGTTGGCGCAGAGCACCACCAGGCAGCCAATCACCGCTTCAAGCAACAGGCCCATGCTGCACAGCACGCCGATGGCGGCGGTGCACCAGAGGGTGGCGGCGGTGTTCAGGCCACGGACGTTGAGGCCGTCGCGCATGATCACGCCGCCCCCGAGAAAGCCGATGCCGGAAACCACATAGGCGGCAATGCGCGACGCGTCAGCGCCGAGGCCCGGCACCGCCTGGGTCATCAGTACGAACAGGCAGGCACCGGTGCTGACCAGTGCGTTGGTGCGCAGGCCGGTGAGGCGCTGGCGCAGTTGACGTTCGGCGCCGATCAGGGCACCGAGGATGAGCGCTGCGGCGGCGCGCAGCAGAAAGACTTTCCAATCCATGATTCACCTCGTTTTTCCGGCCGCAGCCGGCGGGTGCGCCAGACGAAACTGGCACGCTATTCGGGGTTATGGATTGCGCGGTCGCAAGGCTCCCAAGGCCGCGCGTAACAGCCGCGCCGCGGAGGAAAACTGCAAGGGAAAATGGGGAGTCGTCATCCCGTCAGGGATGCGAATCGCCACTGTCCGCTGTAATCAGCGAGACAGTGGCAGGGGAGTGCTGCCGGACGTGCTCGCTGTTCAGACCTGTCGCAATCGACTGGGGCTACTGTCCAAGGCAGGACTCCTGTGTGGGAAGAAAACGGAGCGGAAAGTACGCCCTCCGATGAGCTCAGTCAAGGCCCGGTTGTGCCGGGCGTCAAGGCCGTTTGCGGCGCGTTCAGCGAAGCGACAGAAAACCCTTCATTACTGCTGTTGTGGCGGCTCGGGTTCGTGCGCCGGCGCCGCGTACCAGCGCTCCTTCGGCACCCGTTTTTCGTGGTTCGGATCGCTCATGTAGTGAGGCGACATCATCTGCACGCCGTACTCGTTGAACACATCCTGGATATTGGCGTGCAGCACGCTCAGCAACTCCGCCCGCGGTCGCGGCTCGCTGGGCACGGCCTGGGCCACCAGACGGTATTCCGGGTAGAAATCCGAGAGGGCGATCTGGAACACCTGCGGACGCGGGGTATCCAGCACACCGGGTGTGCGCCGCGCAGCTTCCAGCAGGATCGCCTCGACCTGGCGCCAGGGTGTGTCGTAGCCGATGGTCACCGTGGCGTCGACTACATAGCCGGCGCCCTGGACCACCCGCGAGTAGTTCTTGGTCACCGCGCCGGTGATCATCGAATTGGGGATGGTCAGCACTTCGCCGAGCCCGGTGCGGATGCTGGTGGTGAACATGCCCAACTCGGTGACCGTGCCTTCGTGCTCGCCGATGCGGACGAATTCGCCGGGGCGCAGGGTGCGGGTGTAGGTCAGGATCAGCCCGGCTGCGGCCTGGCCCACCACGCTGGTGGCGCCGAGGGAAATCATCAGGCCGATCAGCACCGACAGGCCCTTGAACGCCTCGGTGCCGGAGCCGGGCAGATAGGGATAGGCCATGGCCAGGGCGAACAGCCAGATCGCCAGCGAGGTGAGGCGGGTGGTGGGCGGCAGGGTTTCGTCATTGAGCCAGTTGATGTTGCCGGGTCGTGCCAGGCGCGCCAACAGGCGTTTGCTGAAGGCGCTGATGCCGCGGGCGATGAAGAAGATCAGCAGCGCGATCACCAGCCCGGGAATGGCGCTGGCGATAGCCTCCAGCAGATACCCCGCCAGGTTCAGCAGGTACTGGTTGAGGCTTTCGCCCCAGGGCCGGGTGTAGGGGAAGCGCTGCAGCACGAAGCTCAGCCACTCGTAGCCGACCAGCAACGCCAGCAGCCAGTAGACCAGGTCGACCAACCGGCGCGAGGCGAGCAGCAAGTTGCTGGTGTCGAGCAACTGGGTCTGGCCGATGCGTAACACGCCGGTGTGTTTACGCACGCTGATGGGCAGCCAGCCCAACAGCCGCGCACGGCCCCAGCCAAACAGGCGCAGCAGGCCAAGGAACAACAGCGTCGCGGCGCTCGCGTAGCCGCCGGCCTTGAGCATGAATTGCAGGTTGCGCGCTTCGTGGTTTTCCGCGAGCACCTGGCGCAGCCTCGCGGCGGCGCCGTCGGCCAGGTCCGCTACCGAACCCTCGCTGTCGATGAGGTCGTCGGGGGTGACGATAAACGCCCGGCGTTGGCCCATCAGCACCAGGTACTGATCCTTGATGCTGTCGAGGTGGACGTGCGGCTCTTCCTGGCTGTCCATGACCTGGCGAATCACGTTTTCGGCGCGCTGGGCGCGGATTTCCGGGGGCTCGCCGAGCAGATCGGCCTGGAAGGTGATGATGGTGCGGTTGGCGATCTTCAGGGGTGCCGGTTCTGTCTGTGCGACCGTTTTTTCCTCGGCCGCGCCTGTCGGCATCGCCAGTGTCCAGAGCAGCGCCATGATCGCCAGCCCAATCCCTTTAACCATCTTTCTCGACTCCTGCGCTGGTGATTAGCACCAGACTAGTGTCGGTCGTTCGGCCTGTCTCCTGTTGTGGCGGTGTGAAGAGCATGAGGCGCTGGTCAGGAGACCGGGTAATGGCGGCCAGGCCCTGGGCGACAGCTCTTCATCGCCCTTGAGATCGAGCGCCGCTTGCACGGCGCATCGCCGGCAAGGCCGGCTCCCACAGGTTGGACTGCCGACCACAGAATTTGTGTTCCATGCAGATCACTGTGGAAGCTGGTTTGCCGGTGAGGCGTTGGCGCATTTGCGCTGAGGTGCCTGGTCAGAACTCCATGGGGACGGGCCTCCTTGCCCGGGGATGAAACGTAGTGAGCCCCCGGGTATCCTCAATTACATCGCCTGTACGCCAAGCCCACGGCAACACTTCCCAGTTTCTGGTGGTTTTACCGGTTTCTACCAGTGCGTTCAGTCCTTGCCCCTTGAGTGTGACGGGGCCGCGGTAAGCCTCCACGGTTTTGCCGAGCTGGTTCGCCAGCTGTCGCCCCAGGCTGGTACCGCGGGTCGTGACACCTTGTATTTCCGCATCTGTGGCAGAGTTGCAAGCGATGATGTGAAAACTGCTGTAGTCATTCATCGAGAAGCCACTCAATTCCAACTGTTCAACTAGCGCGCGCGCCGTCAGCAATGAGCCGCCACTATCACCGGCGTGAACCATCAACGCGCCGGGCCGTCCGTGCGACACGATGTTCAGGCGCTTGCCGATACCGCTCGTCGACGTATCTTCGAACACAGTTATGCCGCTCCCACCGTACGGGTTCGAGTGAAGAACGTTGCTCACTTCGCCACCCAGCGTCACTAGGTCTTCGCTTTCCACCTGCACTCCACGTACCGCGCGGGCCGTGTCTTGCGCCGCCTCGCCGGCGGCCGGCAGCCAACGGCTGGCGGTGCGGGCGAGGCTGGCCGCTCCGGAGACCATGCCTGGCAAACCGAAGGCCAGCGACGCCCACCCCAGCGCAGAGGACGCGATGGGGCTGGCGGACTCCAACGCGCCGCTGGCGATGGCGGTGACATCGGCCACCAGGCCCAGACCACCGATCACGCCGACTGCGGAGGCACCGCTGGCTGCCGCGGCCAGCACGCCCTCGGTCGCCAGCAACGGCGCCGCCGCTGCACCGAAGGTCACCGCCGTGGCGACAATACCGACGACGCCCAGACCAATACCCAGCCAGGCTTGCCAACTCAGGTGGCCTGTGGGGTCGGTACGGTTGATTGGGTCGCCAACGCAATAGGCATAGGGGTTCAGGCCACCCGCGCCGAACGGGCTCAAACTGTCCGGCGCGTTGAAACGCATCAGCACCGGGTTGTAGGCGCGGTAGCCGTTGCCCAGGTGGTAGGTGCCACTGACCGGGTCCAGGCGTTCACCGGCAAACCCCAATGAGGACTGCAGCGCACTGTCGGCTTGTCGGTGGCCGTAGGCGGTGTAGGCGCAGGCGCGGGTTTCACGGTTGTGCCGCGACAGCAGCACACTGCCCTGAGTATCGGTGCCGAGGAGGGCGGTGCCGGCGTTCGCGCCGTCACGGTGTTCAGCCACGCAACTGCCACCGGCGCGGACAAGGCGGGTGGTCTGCGCGGTTTCACGGAGGGTTTCGTTGATCAGTTGGCCATTGCGGTAATACAGGTCCCGGGTATTGCCCGGCCCGGCAAGCTGGGTGATCACCTGATTCATGGCGTTGTAGCGGTAGGCGCCGTCGGTGCCGGCGCCCGTTACGCGGACCAGTCGGCCAAGGTTGTCATAGTCCAGCGTGCGGCCTGCTTCATCCTTGATCAGGCGACCGCACGCGTCATACGCAAGCTTGATGCTGGTGGGGTAGTCAGGATGGTCATGGCGGACCTCAATCAACTGGTTGGTATCGCTGGCGTCATAACGGAACGTCGCGGTGTCACTGCCTCCGGTGAACTCGGTATGGCACTGGACAATGTTGTCCAGCGCGTCGTAGCTGAAGTGCTGTTGCACGATCGGCTTGCCCCAGGGGTCGAGCGGCAAGTAGCGCGGTTCACCCGCGCACTGGTACAGGGACAGGCGATTGCGGGCGTCATAAGCGTAGGCTTCGTGGCGCGCCAACTGGCCGTCGTGCCAGGTTTCACGGGTGCTCAATTGGCCATTGCGATGGTAGGCGCGACACACCTTCCAGGTTTCGCTGGCCGATTTCAGCTCGCGACTGGACTCGCGGTTGAAGGCGTCATAGGTCATCGACAACTCCAGAACATCACCGCTCTGGTTGTCGGTCACCGTGCGACGGGCGACGCGGCCGGTGGTGTCATAACTGATATCGACATCGGCATGGTTGTTCTTCAAGCGCTGTAGTCGCCCACTATCGTCGTAAACCAGTGACTCGCTGGCGCCAGCAATATCGACGTAGGACAACGGCAGGCCGTTCGGCGTGTAGACGCGGCTGGCCGTGCGACGCGTGTTGCCGGTAGCGCTGAAGGACTCCGTGAGCAGTTGGCCCTGGGTGTTGTAATCGCTGTGGTAATCGCTTTGGTAGCCGCCGCCGGTTTCGCCGGCGTTTTGCATCCAGCCCATGGCCGGTTGGTAGTCGAAGCGCTGCTCGCAGCCGTCCGTGCTGACGCTGCGGACTGCATTGCCCAGCTCGGTGATGTAGTTGTAATGGGCGATGCTGCCGTCCGGCGCGGTGATACGTGCCGGCAATGGATCGCTGTCGTGGGCGAAGTCATATCGGTACTGACGCTCGCCGCTGCGGCTGTTCTTGAGCCGGCCGAGGCCGTCGAATTGCTGGCTGCCTTGACTGACCCCGTTGACGGTGATGGCCGTAATCGCCTGCGGGCTGCTGGAGTCGTCGGCATAACGCTTGGTTACCGTGGTGCCGTCGGGCAGGTCGATACGAATCACGCGGCCCCAATCGTCGTACTGCCAGGCGGTTTGGTGGTCCAGTTCGTCGCGACTGCGGATCAGCCAGCCGACGCCGTTGTATTCGTTGGCAATTACGCCATCCACGCTGCCGTCGGGGTTCAGGCGTTCGACACGGACCGCTTTGCCCTGGGCGTTGAACCAGGTTCTGCGCATCCCTTGGTTGTCGCCTTGCAGTGTCGTTTCGGCGCTGCGCGAGACGGGGTCATAGCGGCTGATCAAGTGGTAGCCGTTGCTGCGAGAAAGGGTGTGCACCATGCCCCAGCCGTCGTAGCTGCGTGTTTCGCTCGCTTGCAGCACGCGCGGCGCGGCGCCGTCGAGGGTGATCGTGTCAAAGGTGGTGGATTCGACGAGCCGGCCCCTGGCGTCGTAGCGTTGTGCGGACACAGCAGTCCAGACCTGGGCGTCGGCGACTTTCTGTTCCTGGTGAATGGTCCGGCCCAGTCCGTCGAACGTGGTTCGGGTCATGTTGCCCATGGGATCGCTGGCGACGGTCTGCGGCAAGCCACTGTCGTCGGTCTGGTAAAGAATGGTGCCCTGTGCCTCGAAGGCAGTCCCCGGGTTTTTGCGGGTTCGCACCACGCGGCCGAGTCTGTCGTAGTCATACGAGGTCGTGTTGCCTTGCGCGTCAGTGGTTGACCAGAGCCGACCGCTCAGGCGCGATTGGACCCTGGTGGTCGAGTTGCGCAGGTCGTCGTGGGTGCGATAGTCGACGGATTGAATCGAACGTTCGCCCTCGTTGATGAAGGTGAAGTCCTGGGTAGTGACGTACGCGTCTTTCCCCGCCTGCAAGCTGTCTTGAATGCGGGTGATCCGACCGAGTTCGAGCGACTGTTCGTCGCTTACGTATTCGGTGCTGCGGCTGTTGAGCAGGCGGTCATCGGCGAAGCTGTCTTCGCCGACCTGAAGTGCCGCCGATGCGGGAAGCACCGTGCGGCTGCCAGGGACGGTGGGCTTGTTGGCGTACCGATAGCGGGTGCTGCGCAGCGGCGCCGGACCGAGATCGGCGGGTGGCTGCACGGACTTGCATTTGAGCAATCTGACAAAACCATTGGGTTCGGCGGGCGCCAGCCCCTTTTCGCCCTCGGCCGGATAGTACTCCCAGCGGTTCAGGGTGCCGTCGGGGGTCAGTTGCGAAGTCGGATTGCCCTGGTCGTCGAAGTCGTTGACGGTTTCCTCGGTGCGCGATGCCTTGTCGGCGTTGGTGTAGGTGACTTTGACGCTCTGGGGTAACTGAAAGATCGGCGGCTGCTGGTCGAAGCCGCTGGCTGCCTTGGCGAAGTAGCGGGTTTCGGTGTTGGTGGTGCAGCCCGCGTCCCGGGTTTCTTCCGAGACCAGCAGGTGAAAGTTGTTGTAGGTGCGTTTTACTGTCTTGCCGTCCGTGGTCGCCCGGCACCAGTACGCATAGTCGGTCAGCATGCCGTAGAGATAATCCGAATCGTTGGACCAGGTGCCGCCCTGACCGGCGTATCCCAGGTAGTTGTAGGTCGAGTAGCTGTAGTCGGTGATTATCGCCGGCTGGCCAGCGTTGGCCTGTTGGGTGAAACGCATGACTGCGGGCAGCCCGCCACTGATCCGCGAGGCGTCCGGGAACCGTTGGGCATCAGGCTGGTACTGGGCACGCTGGACCATTCCCGTGGGCGCGGCAATGGTGGTGACCAGGTTGCGCCCGCCGACGTTTTCATAGGTGAAGTTCCAGGACAGCGCCGGCGTCGCACCGCCATGTTTCAACTGTTTCAGGTAGCCGTTCTGGAAGGACAGGGTGATGTCATAGGCTTCACTCGTGCCCGGCCAGACGTGCAGCGTGGTCACGCTGGTGGTCCTCCCGTCAGGGTAAGACAGCGTCAGGAATGTCTGGCCGCGCTCATCCTTAACCGAGCGCAGGCGAGGTGGTGAACGGCTGAGGTCCCAGTCCAGGTCGAGGCGGTGACCCAGGGGCGAGAACAACGTGCAGGGCACCTTGAAATCACTGGCCGTATCGGGGCCGACAAGTTGCTCTACTTCGCCGTTCTTGTGTACCACCAGATAAGCGTCCGACTTTTTGCTGAAGCGCAGGCTGTCCAGTTTCTGTTGGCGCAGAGTGACGGAATTGGGCGTTTCCACGACCGAGTACTGTTCTCCACTCGACAACGAAATGCGCTTGGCCTTGCGGTCGTAACAGCTCAGGCCGAGCGTCCAGCCGATACCGAAGCCGACATCGGCATTGTTCAGCGGCGTATAGCTCAGGCCTAGCGGCAGGGCGGGACCAAGGTTGTCGTTGCCCTGTATTTGCAGCAGCGGGATGTTGATGTTGAACAGGCCTGTGCGGGTATCGACGCCGCCGTCCACGGCCGTTGCGAAGTTGAAAGCCTGGGAATAGAAGTCGCTCATGCAAAACTCCCTGTCGATTGCGCGTGCGTTGCCGTCGCGCGGCACCGATGGCACTGCGCGAGGAGGGGTAGAAGTTCAGGTTCGGGGGAGCGGAGCGGTGCGTGGGGGCACCGCCCCTCGCAGCATCAGCCGTGGGTGTCAATGGCGCTGGTGATGGGCGGGCGGTTGCCCTCGTCGGCGGTGGTAAAGGCGCGGATGGTCAACCAGCGCACCGTGCCATAGATGTCCGTCACCTTGACCTGGTGATCCCCGGTACGGTTGAAGTTGCCGGCATCGCCGTCGATGTAGGAGTAGTTGCCGGTAATGAAACGGGTCAGTTTTATGGCGTTGTTGGCCGTCGTCACGCTAAAGGGCCGATCCACCGAACCGCTGTACCAGTAATTGCTCAGCAAATAGCTCTGGGTGTTGCCGTTGTAGGTCGTTCCGGGCAGGTGGATACGGCCACCGGCCATCCATAGGTAGCCACTTTTCGGGTTACCACACTGGAAGTTGGTGTAATACGTCCAGTTTTCGCCGCTCACCCATTCCGCGCTGTGGATGGGGAACGCCGGGGGGGCGGACCATTGGTACTCGAACAGCCAGTTCTTGGAGTCTTTGTGGTTGGAGGGCGCATCGCCGTTGACGATGGTCCGAGTCGGGAAATATTGCAGCTCTGACGGGGAAAAATTGGGCGGTTCGTGCGATGTGATCGACACCGTACTGGCTGTGATGCCGCTGGTTTTTCCCGCGCAATCCATGTTCTGGCTACCGCCATGGCCGTCAGGCACGCCTTTGATCTGTGCGGCGATGCTGATGCTGGCAAGGGTCACCTGGTAAGGACAGGTGACGTAGAACTGGAAGTAGATGGTGCCATCATCGCCAACCGTCGCGCTCAAGCTGTGCTGCTCACGGACAAACGCGGCCCCCCCGGACGGCGTGGTCAGAAACGCGTTGCGGACATCGCTGAAGCACCAGTTGTTCTGCTGCCCGTTGTTCCAGGAAAACTGCGCCAGGTTTTCCCCGTTCACCAGCCACAAGGCGCTGAATATTCTCTGGAGCAGGTCCTGGTCCGGGATGATCCAGTTTCTGCGGCTGTCTACCGCACGGGTTTGCACCGTGACCCCGACCTGGTTCTTGCCGTTGCGGTACAACTGGCCCCCGGAGGTGCCCGGGTTGTCGCTGAAATGAATGGATAGCTTGTCGATTCCGGCCCAGCTATTGCTCGCCGCCGAGGCGTTCTGGTCGATGCTGGCGGCGATTTCTTCTCTTGATTGCAATGCGTGCATGGTATTCACCGTAAGTATTGGAAGGTTTGTTCAGGTCGATCATCGGGATCACAGGGGTGATCAGGACCTGCCCGGCTTTACCTTGAAATCATCGAGAAGCCCCTCGGTTTCCGGGGTGAAGTCCCCTGAGTTGCCGAACTGATCCCACACGGTGAAATACACATTGGACTTGCCGCCGCTAGCCGGCGAAGAGACGTTGACCGGCGAACCGGGGTAACCGAAGCCGCGGCCACCGCCCAGGGTCGTGTCGTACTCGGCGACGGTGAAATAGAAGGAATTGTCGTCTTGGTTGACCTGAACCGGCCACCAGTGGGACGCGCTACCCGGTTGATCCTTCAGACCGAACACCTGCTGTTGCGCTGGGCTGGATTTGCTCCAGGCATAGGCGATGTTGAATTTGCGGTAGCGCTTGAATGCTTCGCCGGGGTTCTGGTAAGCGGTGCTTTCGTCGAAGACATGCCAGTACTCGCCGACGCTGGCCGGGGCGATGTCGAAGCGGATGAACTCATGGCCTGGCTCGCGGCAGGCAAACACATGGTTGTGCGCCACGATCTTTTGCGTCTCGCTGTTGTCCGGATCCTGATAGGCCTGGAACGAGGCGAGGTCAGTGTTGAGGTCGGTGTAGCGAACCGGCGGCACGGCGGCGATGCTGAGCGTGTTCTTTGGGAAATCGTTGGGTTCGACGCCACGCGTGGTCACCGAGTAGGTGCCGCCGCTGTCGGGGTTGGGCACATCGGCTTGCGCGGCGATGGCAATGGTCGCGGCATGTTCAGCCGGCGGGCACATGACGTAGAAACTGAATTGCAGCACGTCACTGTCCGCATCATCCACGGAGCCTGTGCTGAACAGGAACGTGTTCATCGAACTGCCTGTGGTGAATCCGTTGGCCGTGTCGGTGTAGCACCAGTGTGCGCCGGTGTTGCCGGCCTGGACGAACTGCAGCCGGCTGGCATCCTTGTAGTCCACCAACCCGAGGGCGCGGCGTACCAGCGCGGTGATGCCGGGGCTGTTGCTTTCGGTCAGCGGGTTGCCCTGGTCGTCTGTCGGCTTGGCCGTCAGCAGCACTCCGATCTGCTGATAGCCATTCTTGTAGATTTTGCCGGCATTAGGGACGCCGTCGTCCGCGAATTCGATTTTGAGTTCATAGAGCTTGCTCCATGGACCAACCGATGCGGCGGCCTGTGTCCTTGCTGTTTCACTCATGGCAATTCCTTTTGCGCGATATTACTGGCGACCTCACGCCTGACTTTTGCAGTTCCATTGCAAGGTCGAGGAACAGAAGTAATAGCACATAGATATCAATGCGCCATCGCGAAACAACAATTCCCTTTCAGCCCGTTGCCTATGGTTGCCGATACACCTCCTTCCCGCCAAACCAGGTCTGCACCACCTGCGTCTCGGCCAGGGCCTGCTCGTCGACGGTGAACACATCCCGGTCGAGCACGACGAAATCCGCCTGCTTGCCTTTGACCAGCGAGCCGATCCGGTCTTCCAGGCGGATGGTTTTCGCGGCGTTCAGGGTGTAGGCGTAGAACATCACCTCGCGCGGGATGGTTTCTTCGGGGTTGAGCACGCCTTTGCTGCCGCGCCGGGTGGTCGCCTGGGCGATGGCCATCCACGGGTTGGCGGGCGATACCGGCCAGTCGCTGGCGCCGGCGATGGTGGCGCCGGCCTTGAGCAGCGAGCGGGCCGGGTACTGGAAGCGGAAGGCAAAGGCGCTGACGTAGGGCTTGACCATGTCGATGGCGTATTCGTCGCCAATCGCCCAGAGCAGTTGCATCGAGGCAATCACGTTGAGCGGTTTGAAGCGGGTGAACTCTTTGGGGTTGACCAGTTGCAGGTGGGTGATGGAGTGGGGAATCCCGCTGTCACCGGCGGCGCGGGCCTGTTCGAAGGCGTTGAGCGATTCGCGCACGGCACGGTCGCCGACGGCATGGATATGCACCAGCCAGCCGCGTTTGTCCGCAGCAGTGACCAATTCGCCGAAGTGCTCGGGATCGAACAGCAGTTCGCCCTGTTTGTGGCTGTTGCTGTAGGGCGAGATTACCGCGGCGCTCTGCGCGGGGAATTCCAGCACGCCGTCGGCGAAGATCTTGATGCCCGGCAAAGTCAGGTTGGGCACGCCTGCGAACTGCTGGCGAACCGTTTCCAGCACCTCCAGGTCGGCGGGGCGGCTTTTCGGGTTGGCCACCAGCAAGGCGGCGACGTGGGCGCTCAACTGGCCCTTGAGGCCCAGCGCCTTGTAGCCCGGCAGCACGCCGACGGTGGTTGCCGTGGGTTTGATGGCGAACACCGCCTGGCCGGGCGAGGCGTTGGCCGCCGGGTCCATCCAGCCGGTGATGCCGAGGCTGTTGTTGTAGCGCACCGCGGCTTCGGCGCCCTTGAGCAAGGTGGCGTCGTCGAGTGGCGGCAGCACGGCCGAGACCCGGTCCCATCCGGCGTCCACCAGAAAGCCGCTGGGCTCGCCATTCGGCAGCACGCCGATGGTGTCGCGCTCGGCTGCGTCGAGGCTGGCCAGCAACGCTTTGTCGATGCCGGCGACGGCAAGCATGCGGGCATTGACCCAGGCGGTGTGGTGGTCGCTGCCCATCAGGATGACCGGGGTCGCGGCCCATTCGCCCTGGTTGAAGATCCGCCCCAGCGCTTCGGCCTGGGACCAGTAGCGCGAGTTCATGCCCTGCACCTGCAGGGTGTCCGCGCCCAACCGGGCCTGGCCGTTATCGCGCCACTGGCGCAGGCGTTGTTCCAGCTCGGGGAGGGTGATGACTTCATCCTGCAGGTTCGCCGCCGACAGCGAGAGCCCGCCGAAAATGGCGTGGGAATGGGTGTCGATCAGGCCCGGCATGACCCGCTTGCCGGCGAGGTCGAGCACCTGGGTGTCGGCATCGGCGAGGGCGCGGATCTGCTCGTTGCTGCCGGTGGCGACGACCTTGTCGCCTTCGACCGCCATGGCCTGGACCTGGGGCCGGTGCTGGTCGGCGGTGAAGATCTGGCCATTGACCAGGATGAGGTCGGCCGCAGCTTGGGCATGGCCGGTGAAATGGGCCAGCAATAGGGCGCAGAGGGTGGTGGACAATCGTTTCATTGGCGTGCTCGGTGTCGGTGTGGAAAAGGGGAACCTTTCGCGAGCAAGCTCGCTCCTACAGGACCGCATTACCGTAGGAGCGAGCTTGCTCGCGATACTCAGTGCTCGATCCTGAAGCGGTTCAAGGTAAGTTTCAGATCACTGGAACCCGCATGCAGACGGTCGCTCAGTTCGCGGGTGCGTTCGGCGAAGTCGGCGGCTTCCTTGGCCTGTTCGGCAGCGCTGGACAGGTTGCGGTTGATGTCTTCGACGGCCAGTGACTGTTGCAAGGTCGCCTCGGCCACGCTGCTGCCCTGCAGGGCGATGGCCCGCAACGACTCGACGATGGCGCGCAAGCGCTCGCCGGCCAGGCTGGCTTGGGTGACGGTGTGCCCGGACAGCGTGCGGGTCTGGCTGATCATCGCCACGGCGTTGCCGCTGCTGACGCTCAGTTCGCCGATCATGCCCTGGATTTCCGTGGTGGCGTCCTGGGTGCGCTGCGCCAACAGGCGCACTTCATCGGCGACCACTGCGAAGCCGCGGCCCTGTTCGCCAGCCCGTGCCGCCTCGATGGCGGCATTGAGAGCGAGCAGGTTGGTCTGCTCGGCAATCGCCCGGACGATGGCCAGCACCGAGCTGATCCGCTCGCTCTGTTGCGCCACCGCATTGATAGTCTCGACGCCGCTGTTGATCAGGGTCGACAGCCCGTCGATTTCACGCAGGGTCAGTTCAACGTTCTTCAGCCCGTCCAGCGCCTGGGATTCGGCGTCGGACGCTTCTTTCGCCGACGCCTGCGCGTGGCTGGCGACGTCCTGGATGCTGTAGGTCACTTCATTGAGCGCGGTGGCGATCAGCGTCACTTGTTGTGCTTGCAGCGCGCTCTGTTGCCGGGCGGACGTTGCGTTGTCGTGGATGGTCTGCGCGGCTTCGTCGGTCGCCGTCGCGGCGACGCGCATGTCACCGATGATGCCGCGCAGGGTCGCGGTAAAGCTGTTGAAGTCCCGCGCCAGCCCGGACAGCTCGTCGCGGCCATCGGTCGCCAGTTGGCGGGTCAGGTCGCCATTGCCGCGGGCGATTTCGGCCATGGCCTGCACGGTGTTTTTCAACGGCCGGGCGATGCCTCGGGAAATCAGCGCGGTCACCAGCACCAGCAGCGCCGACAAGGCCAGGCCAATGGCGCCGATGCGCAGCACTTCGTAGTGGAAGCGGGCCTGGATGTCGTCGATGTACACGCCGCTGCCGAGAATCCAGCCCCAGGGCTTGAACAGCTCGACATAGGAGATCTTGTCCGCCGCACCGGCGCCGCCGGGTTTCGTCCAACTGTATTCGACGATGCCTTTGCCGGCGCCCTGGGCGATCTTCAGCATCTCGCCGTTGATCGCCAGGCCGTTGGCATCTTTCAGGCCGCTGACGTCCCGGCCTTCGAGTGCCGGGCTCAGCGGGTGCAGAAGCATCCGCTGGTCGAGGCTCTGGATGAAGAAGTACTCGGTGCTGTCATAGCGCAGTCCGCGGATCATTTCCCGCGCCTGTTGTTGTGCCTCTTCCTCGCTCAGCACCCCTTGCTGCTGCAGGTGATGGAAGCGCTGGAGGATGCCGGCGGTGTTCTCCACGGCGGTCTGGATCTGGTAGATCTTGGCCCCGTACAAACCGGAGCGGATCTGCAGCAGGACCAGCGCCATGAGCACGGCGATGGTCAGCATGGCGACCAGCAGGATCAGCCACAGGCGTCTTTCGATTGCGATGTTTCTCAGGCTCAGCATGGTGCGCCTCGCGGTACGACTGCCCAACGGAAAAAAACGGGCGCACGCCAGGGAGCGGAGTGCGTGCGCCCTGGCAGCATCAGACGCCGCCAACCTTGTAGACGCTGATCAGCACCTCATGCTCGCTGATGCCGTCGATGGTGCCGACGAACACATAGTCGTTGAGCCAGGCATTGGCGCCCGGCTGGGTCTTGAAGCGCGGCGTGGTGCGGCAATAGAAATCGCTTTCCTGCATGTCGCGCAGTTCCAGGCCCTTGGCTTTCTTGGCCAGCCCGGATTCATTGAGGCGCCAGATGCCCGGGTTGTCGATGATGATGAGCTGGCCGTCATCGGTCTTCAGGCGGTACAGCGCGTTGATCAGGGTGACGCCGTCGTCGCGGGTCACCGACATGTCGGCGCCGCCCGGAACGACGGTGCCCTTGAAGCCCTTGCCGGTGAAGCTGCCGCCGATGATCGGGTAGTTGATGCGCATGCCGTCCGGGCCCTTGCCCATGTCTTCGCGCGGGCCGAGCTGGACGCTGATCTGCAGGACCAGTTGGTTGTCCAGGCGCTTGGGGACTTTTTCCTTGAGTTCCAGCGCCTGGGCCGGTGACAGGCAGATCGCGGCGAGAAACAGGCACAGCAGGCGCAGTGTGTTGAGTGCTTTCATGGTTTCAGCTCGTGGCAATGAGGGGTGGGCCACCCGCGTCCGTCGCGGGTGGCGCGGGGGTCAGAACGGCGGCCAGGACGACAGCGGATCGTGGCGGCAAGGCTGTTTGAGCAGTGAATTGCACTCGGGCAGGTCTGTCGGCACGTTCACCCCGGTCAGCTCGCCGAGCACCAGTCGCGAAGGGTGCGCCACGTCATGGAACACCGTGTTGCGGCTGGACAGCGCGTAGTAGGCGAAGCCGTAGCCGCCGGTGCGCGAGGGCGCGTCGATCCAGATGCGCAGGCGCGAGCCTTCACGGAACGGATGGGAGAACGGCGGGATTTCCACCCGGCCCAGCGCCGGCACGTTCGGCAGCATCGGCTGGATACCGTCCGGTTCGTTGAGCTGCTGTGGCCGCAGTTCGCTGGATTTGCTGTCGTCCAGTTTGCGGTTGGACATGCGCAGCCAGCCGCGCTGGACGAAGACTTCCTTGTCGTCTGGGCGCACCTCGGTGATGGTCACCTGCACATCGGTGTCCGGGGCGAGGAAGGTCGACAGCCAGATGTCCGCGCTGGCGCTGCCGTAGCTGAGGAAGTCGCGTTCGAACGGCGCGCTGGTGTAGGCCAGGCTGCCGTCACGCCACAGCGGGTGCTGCCAGCCCCAGGCATGGTCCTTGAGGTAGGTGTTCACGTCCGGGCCGGGGATCGGATAGATATAGGCGTCCGGTTTGCCGCTGCCCTTGCCGCCCTGGACCAGTTCGCCGCCCTCGTTGAGGGCGAAGCTCACCGGCTTGACCGGCAGCGGGTACTGGTTGCGTTCGATGGTCCAGCCGGGGCGCGCGCTTTCGTTGGCCTGATGGCGACCGCTGCGGTCGTCGGCCACGGTTTCCTGCCAGATTTCCAGGTGCGGGGTGCTTTCGAAACTGTTCTGCTCGCCTTTGACGAAGTGGTCGAGGAAGGCGTACAGCTTTTTGCGGAAGCGCCCCGATTCGTAGAGGTTGTGGCCGCCGCTGGTTTGCACCATCCAGAGTTTTTTCGGGTCGAGGCGCTCCTGGTAGAAGCCTTCGCGGGCCAGCACCGCCTCGTCCTGCCAGGCCTGCATCGACAGCACCGGCACCTGCACAAGATTGGCGCGGTCGCGCGGGGCGCGCTGTTTCATCCATTCATCGTGCTGCGGGTGACGGAGCATCTGGTACATCAGCGAGGTGTCGACCACCTTGGCCTGGTTTTCCGTCACCTGGGCGATGCAGCGCTCGTCGCCTTCGCTTTTCGCGCTGGCCTTCACCGCCTCCCAGCGCTGGTCGACGAACCAGTGCCAGGTGGTGGTGAATTCCTGGTTTGGCACGCCGCCGAGGAACCAACTGTCGGTGTAGGCATCGCCGAGGATCATGCCCGGCGCGATGGCCTTGAGGCCCTGCGGGCGTTCCGAAGCGGTCATCAACTGCGACATGCCGGCCCACGACCAGCCGAACATGCCGACACTGCCGTTGGACCAGTTCTGCTGCGCGGCGAACTCGACTGCGCTGCGGCCGTCGCTGCCGTATTCCGGGCCGAGGAAATCGAAGGTGCCTTGCGAGCAACCGGTGCCGCGGGCTTGCACGCCCATCACAGCGTAGCCGCGTTGCACCAGGTCCTTGTCCATGGCCACGGAGAAGGTTTCGTTGTCTTGCAGGTAGGCCGAGCCACCGATGCTGCCGGAGTCGTAACCGCTGTAGCGAACCAGCACCGGGAACTTGCCTTCGCCCTTGGGCAGCAAGACCGAGTAGCGCAGTTGGGTGCCGTCGGCGGCGGTGATGTAGCCGGTGACGCGCTTGCCCCAGAAGGCTTCGAAGCTGCGGTCGGACGGCGGCAGGCCGTCGCCGCCGGGCGGGGCACCGGCGCAACCGGCAAGCAGCAGGGCCAGGCTCAGGGCGCTGAGGCTCAGCGCGCGGGTGAGGGAGGGCATGGACATAACTATCCTCGGATCAGTCGTTGCGTAGGGTGGCGGGGCGCTGACGTGCGGCCCGCATCATTCAGTCAGTGCTCAGAAGCGCTTGCTGGCGGAGAACACCACGGTGGCGGAGCAGTCGCCGCCCTTGCCGAAGTTGTTGGTGCACTCGGCCTCGGACAGGTCGGTGTCGATGTAGGCGGCCTTCCATTCCAGGCCGTAGGCGCGCTTGCTGACCGCCAGTTGCCAGTCGTTGTAGTCGCTGCGGTACTTGCCGCTGGCCGAGCGCCAGGCCTGTTCGTCCGGGGTCGAGGTGTGGCCGAAGCGGACGTTGAGCTTGGTCTGCCACGGCAGATAGAAGTCGTATTCGGCCCAACTGATCAGGCGGTGCCCATCGCGCTCGGTGATGGCGGCGTTGGCGGGCAATACGCCCCAGCCGATCAATTGGTCGACCTGGGCGGCGGCCGCGGCGCGGGCCGGCGGGTTGCGCAGGTCGTTGGCGTATTTGAAGCCCACGGTGGCGTTGCGGTAGCCGAGGGTGCCGATCCATTCGCCGAAGTTGATCCAGCTATCGCCGGGGTATTCGTAGCGGACGTAGGACAGCGAGAAGCGCGTGTTCTCGGTGATCGGCCGGGCGATACCGACGTAGTAATCCCATTCGCGGTTGCTCTGGGTGCCCATGTCGACGTTGGCCGTGAAGACGCCGGCATAGAGACCGCTGATCTTGTGCACCAGGGTGGCGGACGTGAGCAGGACGGGGCCGTCGTTCTGGTTCAGGGAAAAGCCGCCGACGCGGTAGTCGCTGGCCAGCCCGACGTTGATGTCGAGCAGGGTTTCCGGGGTCAGGTCGATGGCCTGGGCGGACAGTGAGAGGCCGAGCAAGGCGCCGGCCAGCCCCCCGAGAGTCAATTTGTTCATGCGTTCTGCTCCATTGTTGTGATTGATCTGGCAGATAAGGGCGTTGCGTTGTAGGTCTTGTTATTGGATGGCCTGATGGCCCCCGCGCTTTTTCCGGGCATGACGAGAGCGCTGGCTCGATCGAAGACGAGCCACTCAGGCACCGGGCAAGGGTTGTTATTGGCGGGTGAAGCGGGTTGCGAATCAGTGTCGGCGGATGCTGTTCTCCTTGTGCGGTTGAGCGAGTGCTTCAGACATCGGAGCGAATCCGGTTCCACAGCCGTGTCAGCAGGCGCAGCACTTGCCGTTGTGGCGGCTCGGCCTGGAACAGCAGGTGACGGTCCTCGTCCGGGACGAACAGGTTGTGTTCGCCCAGCAGTTGCGGGTCGATCAGCGCCTTGCTCGCCGGGGTGGGGTTGGGGTAGCCGATCTGGTTGGTGACCCGGGCGATCACCTCCGGTTGCAGCAGCCAGTCGATGAAGGCATGGGCCTGGGCGAGGTTCTTCGCGCCCTTGGGGATCACCATGTCGTCGGACCACATCAGCGTGCCCTGGCGCGGCAAGGCCATGCGGATGTCGTTGCCGTTGTTGGCGCCGAGGGCCATGTTGCGCGCCGCGAGCATCCCGCCGGACCAGCCGAGGGCCACGCAGATATCGCCGTTGGCCAGGTCCTGGGGGTACTTGGACGAGTTGAAGTAGCGCACGTAGGGCCGGATCGATTTGAGCAGCGCCTCGACCTTGTCGTAATCGGCCTGGCGCGTGCTGTTCGGGTCCAGGCCGAGGTAGTGCAGGGCGATCGGCACGACCTCGTTGGGGCTGTCGAGAATGGCCACGCCGCACTGGCTCAAGCGGGCGATGCGCTCCGGTTTGAACAGCCAGTCGTAGTCGCGCATGTCGACGTCTTTGCCGAGTACCGCCTCGACCTTGGCCTTGTTGTAGCCGATCAGCGTGCTGCCCAGCAGGTAGGGCACCGAGTAGCGGTTGCCGGGGTCGAGGTGTTCGCGCTGTTGCAGGGTGCTGGCGTCGAGCTGGTGCCAGTTCGGCAACTGCTGGCGGTCCAGCGGCAGCACGGCGCCGGCGGCGATCAGGTTGGGCACCTGGCTGCTGCCGGGGAACGCGAGGTCGTAACCCGCCGTGCCGGTCAGCAGGCGCGCTTCCAGTGTTTGCGGGCTGTCGAAGACGTCGTAGATGACCTTGATGCCGGTGCGTTTCTGGAAATCCTGCACCACGTCCTTGGGCAGGTACTCGATCCAGTTGTAGATGCGCAGTTCGCCGCCCGGGCTTTGATTCGGGGCCTGGTCCTGGGCCTGGACGAGCAGGCTGGCGCCGCCCAGCAGCAGGGCCGTGGTCATGGTTTTCAGCAAATGCTTCATGGAGCTCTCCTGTCGATCAGATCAGAGCGCACGGGCGAGGGCGCGGAGCAGGCAGACGGTGTCGATATCGAGGATGCTTTCGGCCACCGGCATCGACGACTGCTTGACGATTACCACGCGGCGCTCGAAATCCAGGTACAGGTACTGGCCGTGGATGCCCACCGCCAGCAGCGCTTCGCCGGGATAGACATACCACTGGCTTTTGTAGCTGGCCCCGGGACTCCACTGGGCGAAGCTCTCGTTGGCGGCATAGATGGCCGGATCACCACCGGCCAGCACGGCGCCGATGGCGTCGGCGCTGAGCAGTTGGCGGCCCTGGCAATGGCCGCGGTCGAGCAGCAGGCTGCCGTAGCGGGCCATGTCGCGCAGGGTCGCGTTGAAGCCGCAGCCGGTGATGTTGCGGCCCCACGGATCAGCGAGGAAAAACCCGTCGCGCTCGCAGCCCAGGCCCTGCCAGATGTCACCCAGCAGCTCGGCGCAACTGCGGCCGGTGGCGCGCTCCATCACCCAGCCGAGGGCTTCGGTGGTCGCGGTCACGTAGTGGAAGAAACCGCCGTGCTCGCCACGCTTGCGCATCCCTGGCAGGTATTCGTAGAGCGACTGACAGGCCTGGATACCGGCCGGTGGCGGGGTGAGCCCGCAGGCGTAGCCGAAGTGCGAACTGCCGGAGTCCGGGTCGTCATAGACCTCGTCGTAGTCGATGGACACAGCCATGTCCATCAACTGGCGCACGCTGGCATCGCCGAAGGCACTGCCTTCGAACTCCGCGACGTAGTGGGTGGCCAAGCGTTGATCGTCCAGTTGGCCGTTCTGCACCAGTTCTTCGGCTTTCATGCCGATCAGCGATTTGGTCACCGAGAACATGATGTGACGCGTGGTCTCGCCGTGGCCGTTGGCGTACAGCTCCTGGGCGACCTGGCCGTCTTTCATGACCAGCCAGCCGTCGGTGTGGGTCGCCGCGAGGTGATCGGCGAGGCTGACGTCATCGCCCGATGCGCTGAGGAAACTGAAGTCGGCGATCGAATACCCGGCGGCGGGCAGGGGTCCGGCGGCTGCCTGGCCACGTGGCACGCTGATGCTCGGGCGGATCCGCCCCAGGTTGTGAAACGCCCAGCGGTTATGCGGCGGGGTCATGAAGTTATGCCATGTCACCCGTTGTTCGGCGGGCGGCGGAAACCCCTCCATCAACGGCGTTACGGAAGGAGCGCTGGTGCGATAGGCACTGCGCATTGCCTCGACGAAATCGGTGTTCATGGACAGCTCCGTGGGGTGGCGGTGGGAAATTTTTATCTCCATATAATTTTATAGTCAAATAAAATATTTGATCGAGATTGAAAATTTACTAGAATCGGCACCTTGCCAAGGCCACCCGGAGAAGAACGTGAGCGGATTACGACAGAGACAAAAGGAACTGCGGCGGGAGGCCATCGTTACCGCGGCGCTGGAGCTGTTCGAGACGCACGGCTTCACCGCGACCACCGTGGAGCAGATCGCCGTCCAGGCCGGGGTGTCGACACCGACGGTGTTCAACTACTTCGGCAGCAAGCAGGACATCCTGCTAGCCCTGATGGAACACGCCGACCAGCGCGCGCTCGGCGACGCCCGGGTGCAGATGCCCGTATTCGACAACGCGGTCGACGCCATGTGTTATCTCGAATCGCAGATCATCCGCCGTGAACTGCAGGCCTTGCCCGCTGCGATATGGCGCGAATTGCTGCCGCTGGGCGTGCTCACCCCGCGCCCTGACGCCGCGACCCACCTCAACCAGCGCCTGATCGTCGAAGTGGCCGGTTTGCTGCGCGATCTGCAAGCGCGGGGCTTGTTGAAGGCGTCGTTCGATGTCGAGTTCGTCGCGGAATTTCTCAATGACTACAGCTCGACGCTGTTCATGCGCCTGGTGCAGGACGACGTGCCGGACCTGGAGGCCCATGACCGGCGCATTCGCACGCTGACCCAGACGTTGGTGGAGGGGTTGGCGCCGTAGGCGGATCGGGGCGCTTGGCTTAGGCTGCGGCGCGGATAGTCGGTGTAACTTAGCCCGTGAGATCCCCAGGCAGATCGATATCCCGCACAACTCCGGGGTCTTGCACCTCGATCCGCACACAGGCCTGAGGGTTGTCGCCGATCACCTGCCGGCCACCCTGATCGCCGTTTGCCCGCAACAAGGCGGGCCAGAAGCGGCGCCCGAAAATCACCGGGTGACCGCGCTGGCCGTGGTGAAGCGGCATCAGGATGCGCTCGCTATCAGCTTGGGCGCACAACTGCCGCAGCGTCTGCGTCTCGATCCAGGGCATGTCTCCAAGCAACACCGCCACTGCCACGGCGGGATTATCCGCCAGCGCGCCAATGCCCGCGGCCAGGCTCGCGCCCATGCCTTCGTCGGCGTATTCGGCGCGGATGAGCGCGACCCGGCTATCGAGGCCCAACTGCCGAGGTTCATCGTCGTGCCGCAGCACCACGTGGACCTCATCGAAGCAGGTCAGCACCCGCTCCACTGTCGCCGCCAGCACGGTCTGGCCAGAGGGGAGCCGCGCCAGCCGCTTGTCGCTGCCAAAACGCTTGCCTCGACCGGCGGCCAGCACCAACGCCACGCAGGTGCTCATGCCGCTGGCACCTGCAGTTCGCGGCTGTGCTTGGCCCGCGAGACGCTGATTTCGCCAGGCAGGGCAACGCCGTTCTTGGCGGCAAGGATTTCGGCCATGACGCTGACCGCGATTTCGGCGGGGGTCTTGCTGCCGATATAGATGCCGATGGGGCCATGCAGGCGTTTGAGCGAGGCCTCGGTTTCGCCGAAATGCTCGATCAGCCGCTCGCGGCGCAACTGGCTGTTACGGCGCGAGCCGATGGCGCCGACGTAGAACGCCGGGCTGTGCAGGGCCTCCAGCAGAGCCAGGTCATCCAGCTTGGGGTCGTGGCTGAGGGCGACAATGCAGGTGCGGACATCGACCCGGTAGGCCCGGACCACGTCATCCGGCATGCCGATGATCTTCTCGACCCCGGCGACGTTCCAGCCGCCCATGTACTCGGGCCGTGGGTCGCACACCGAGACCTTGAAACCGTTGAACAGGGCCATGGTCGCCAGGTACTCGGCCAGCGCCCCGGCGCCGATCAACAGCACGCGGTAGCCGGGGCCGAGGGTGTTGAACATGTGCCGGCCATCGAAGCTGAACTGCTCCGGGAGTTGGGTCGGGGTCAGGGTGACCTGGCCGTCGCTCAGGTCGAGGTCGCGGCGCACCAGGCTGCCGCTATCGAGCAGCTCGAGCAACTGCTCCAGACGGGCCGGTGCCGGGTCGAATTCGAGGATCAGTTCGAGGGTGCCGCCGCAGGGCAGGCCGAACCGGTGGGCTTCGTCGGCGCTGACGCCGTAGCGCACCACTTCGGGCAAGCCGCCGCGCATGCCGGCGCCGCCATAGGCCGTGGTGTAGCGATGGATCAGGTCATCCTCGATGCAGCCGCCGGAGACGCTGCCCACCACCCGGCCATCGCCGCGCAGCGCCATCATCGAACCCACCGGCCGGGGTGACGAACCCCAGGTGCGGGCGACGGTGGCCAGCAACACCGGCTCGCCCGCCTTGACCCAGTCGCGGACGCTACGCAGGACCAGCAAATCGATGCTTTCCATGATTGCCATCACCTCCTCAGCGCATCTGCAGAATGATCGGGCTGCTGCTGGCCGGATCGGTGTGGCCGCGCAGCTTGCCGACGGCCTGGGCCTCGACCTTGCCACCCTGGTTGCCCCAGGTGGTGCGGATGAAACTCAGCACATCGGCGATTTCCTGGTCCGTCAGTTGCGCGCGGAACGCCGGCATGCGGTAGGCATCCGGCAACCCGGCGGCGACCACCCGTTGCGAGCCATTGAGGGTGATATTGATCGCCGAGGCGTCCTCGCGGGCGAGCGCCGAAGTCGCCCCGGCCAGCGGCGGCATCCACTCGGCCAGTCCCTTGCCGTCGAGTCCATGGCAGGAAGCGCAGCGGGTCACGTAGGTATGCGCTCCGGCATTGTCCAGGTGCTGTGCGGCGGACACCGCCTGGTATTGCCAGGGTGCGCCGTCGCGTTGTGCATCGCCGGGCAGCGATTTCAGGTAGTGGGCGATTGCTGCCAGATCATCGTCGCTCATGAACTGCGTGGAGTTATTGAAGGCCTCGGTCATCGAGCCGTAGACCACCGCATGCTGATTGCGCCCGGTCTTGAGGAACCGGACGATATCGGCCTCGCTCCAGCGCCCCAGCCCGGTGTTGTGATCGTCGCGCAGGCTCGGCGCGTACCAGCCGTCGAGCAGGGCGCCGGCAAGGTACGGCTTGCCGGTTTCATCCAGGGCTTTTTCGTTGAACGCTAGGCCGCGGGGAGTATGACAACTGCCGCAATGGCCGGGCCCCTGGACGATGTAGGCGCCGCGGTTCCACTGCGCGTCCTGTGCGGGTTTGTCCGCGTAGGGGCTGGTCGCGGCGAACACACCGTTCCATAGAGCGATGGGCCAACGCATGTTCAGCGGCCAGGGAATGCTCCCCGCAAGGTTGGCTTGCCTGACCGGCCGCACGCCTTGCATGAAGAATGCATAGAGCGCGCGGACATCGTCGTCACTGAGCTTGGCGTAGGACGGGTAGGGCATGGCCGGGTACAAACGCCGACCGCCGGGCGCGACGCCATGGCGCACGGCGCGGTCGAAGTCGGCGAGGCTGTAGCCGCCGATACCGGTCTCCCGTTCGGGGGTGATATTGGTGGCATGGATCACGCCCAGCGGTGTCGCCATCGGCAACCCGCCAGTGAATGGCGCGCCGTCCGGCAGGCTGTGGCAGGCAACGCAATCGCTCAGGCGCGCCACATATTCGCCACGGCTGACCAGCGCCGCATCGGCACTGGCGTCAGCGCGTGGCGCGGCGTCGAACGGCGAGGCGGGCTCGCGGTTGACGTACCAGGCCAGCAGGCCCGCCGCGACAAGGCACGGCAGCACCAGCCAGCCGGCGGTTCTTGCGAATCGGCTGCGAGTCATGGGCGTTCCCCGTCAGGTGAAGGTGTAGCGGCTCAGGGGCATGCTGCGAATGCGCTGCCCGGTCAGCCGCGCTACCGCGTTGGCCACTGCCGGCGCGACCGCCGGCAACGGTGGTTCGCCGATGCCGCCCATTTTCGCCCCGCTCTCGATGATGCGCACATGCACCTTGGCCATGCGCGACGGCGGCAGGATCGGGTACAGGTCGTAGTTGCGCGCCCGTGGCTTGCCGTCGATGAACACCGCTTCTTCCAGCAGCGCCTGGGACAGGCCCAGGGCCACGGCGCCATTGACCTGCGCCTCGATGATCGCCGGATTGACGATGCTGCCCGGATCGATTGCCTGCCAGATGTCGTGCACCCTGACCTGGCCGTTCTCGATCGACACTTCGGCGATTACCGCAGCTTCGGAGCCGAACGGCGAGGCCATGGCCACGCCGCGGGCACGCCGGGTGCCGTCTTCAGCGGTAAACGGGCCGCGCTTCCAGCCGCCGGACAACTCGCCCACCGCATTCAGCAGGTTGGTCAACCGCGGGTTGTCGCGCAGCAAGTGCTGGCGCAGCTCGAAGGGGTCCTTGCCGCCCTTGTCGGCGAGTTCGTCGAGAAACGCCTCGTAGAAGAAGTCATTCAGGGAATTGCCCACCGAACGCCAGTAGCCGAGCATCATCGGGCCTTGGACGTAACGCTGGGCGATACGTTTGTTGGGGATGGCGTAGGACTTGCCTGACAACCCTTCCAGGGCGGTGGGGTCGAGCTTGTCGCCCTGCTTGCCGGCGAGGGCTTCGCTGGGCCCTTCGGTGGCACTGATCGCTTCGATGGCCAGCGGCAGCCCGTCGCCATCCAGCGCGGCGCGGAACCTTACCGCGGCGATCGGGCGCAGCACATCACGCAGGAATTCTTCCTCGCGGCTCCAGATCAGCTTCACCGGGCGGCCGACCGCCTTGGCCAGCTCGATGGCCTGGGGGTACGGATTGGCGGACTCGTAGAGAAAGTGCCGGCCGAAAAAGCCGCCCAGCAGCGGCGAGTGCAGGGTGATCCGGGCGGGATCGAGGCCGGTGCGTTTGGCGATGTCGGCGCGGAACATGTCCGGCGCCTGGTTGGGCAGCCAGACTTCCAGCGAGCCGTCGGGGTTGAAGCGTGCCAGGGCGGACGGCGGCTCCAGTTGGGCGTGGTTGAGGTATTGGTTGTGATAAGTGGCCTCGACCGTGGTCTTGGCGGTGGCGAGGATGCCGGCGACATCGCCCTCGTGTTCATCATCCCGGGCCGACCCTTGTTCGGCGGCGAGGCGCTCGCGAAAGGCATCGCTGGAGAAATCTGCGGGCATCGCCCGGACCTTGCCGTCGCTGGCCGCTTCCCGCCAGTCGACCTGGATGGCTTCGGCCGCACGCTTGGCGTGCCACCAGCGTTCGGCGACCACGGCGACCGCGCCGGGCAGGCGATGGACCGAATGCACGCCCTTCATCGCCTTGACCTGCGCTTCATTGCGCAGCTCGCCGACCGTCATGCCCAGGCGCGGCGCGTGTTGCACCGCGGCATGGAGCATGCCGTCGAGCCTGATGTCGATGGTGTACTGCGCCTTGCCGGTGGACTTGTCGTAGGCGTCGACGCGGCGCACCGGCTTGCCGATCCAGCGGAACTGGCTGGGGTCGCGCAGTTGCACACTGGCCGGGTCGGGCACCGGCAGGTCCATGGCGCGTTCGGCCAGTTCGCCGTAGGCCAGCGAGCGGCCCGAAGCCACATGCAGCACCTTGCCGGGCTCGGTGGACAGCTCGCTCACCGGCACGCCGAGACGCTCGGCTGCGGCCTGCAGTAACATGGCCCTGGCCAGGGCGCCGAGACGGCGCATGGTCGGGTAACTCATGCGCACCGACATGCTGCCGCCGGTAATGCGCATGCCGTTTTCCATCACCACATAGGCATCGCCCGGTGGCGCGCTATCGACCAGGAAGGTGGCGGGATCGGCGTCCAGTTCCTCGCCGACGATCTGCGCCATGGCGGTGTAGGTACCTTGTCCGCCCTCCATGAACGGGCAAAGCAGGCGCACGGTGCTGTCCGGGCGGATTTCAAGAAACGCCGGCACCTGGGTGCCGCGCTCCTGGGCCGCGGCGGCGGCAGCCTGGACCCTGGCCGAACCCAGCGGCAGGCCGAAACCGATGACCAGAGCGCCGACCGCGGTGCCGGCGGATGCCAGCAGGAAACCCCGTCGTGACAGGTTGACCGGTTCACCCTTGAGCAGGGCAGTCAATGCTTCGGGCGCGTCGATGGGCGTGTTCATCAGACGTTCTCCTGTTGCGTCGCCAGGTCATGCACGGCGGCATGGATGGCGTTGTAGGTGCCGCAGCGACACAGGTTGACCATGGCCGCGTCGATCTGCGCATCGCTCGGTTTCGCCGTGTGCTTGAGCAACGCGGTCGCCGCCATCACTTGCCCGGACTGGCAGTAACCGCACTGGGCCACCTGGTGTTCGACCCAGGCCGCCACCACGCGCTTGCCCACCTCGTCGGCCTCGATGGCTTCGATGGTGGTCACCTCGCGCCCGCTCACCGCCGCCACCGGGGTGACGCAGGAACGCACCACGCTGCCGTCCACCAATACCGAACAGGCGCCGCACTGTGCCAGGCCGCAGCCATACTTGGTCCCGGTCAGCCCCAGGTCGTCGCGGATCACCCACAGCAGGGGCGTATCGGCGTCAGCCTCGACCTCATAGGTCTTCTGGTTGATTCGTAGCTCCATGGTTCACCTGCTAATCAGTCGGTTGATGTCTTGGTTTTCTTATAGGCAGGTGCCACGCACAGACGCGTGGCCCAAACCAGAAACGCTAGCACAAGGCTGCAAGGGGCATTCTTCGCGTTCATCGCATGAGCCCAGCAACGGGATTGATGAATCAGGGCGCGTCGGACGGCAGCCGCAGAGCGTCGATCACCACCTGCATGGCCGGCGAGGGCTTGCGCTGCGCCGCGTAGTACAGGTGATAACCGGGAAAGCGCCGCCAGCACTGCTCCAGCACCGCAATCAAGCGGCCGGTCGCGAGGTGCGGGCGGGCCAGGTCTTGCGGCACATAGGCGAGGCCGTGACCATCCAGCGCGGCGTTGAGCACCTGATAGATGCCGTTGAACACCAGGCGCCCGCCAACCCTGACGCTTAGCGCCTGCTCATCGTGCTGCAGTTCCCAGGCGTAGAGGTTGCCGTAGGTGGGCAGGCGCAAGTTGATGCAGTCGTGATCCATCAGCTCACCGGGAGTACGCGGTGGTTCGCGACGGGCGAAGTACGCCGGGCTGCCGATGATTGCCATGCCGAAGTCCGCGCCGATCGGGATCGCACGGATGTTCCGGGCCAGGCCGTCACCCAGGCGCACGCCAAAATCGAACCGGCCCTGGACGATGTCGACGAGGTTGTAGTCGGCGTGCATTTCCAGGTTCAGCCGGGGATGAACGGCCAGCAAAGGTGCCAGCTTCGGCCACAGCAGCGAGTCGATGGCATGGTCGCCGGCGGTGATGCGCAGGGTGCCACTGACGGAATCGGTGAACTCGGCGACCGCATGCAACTGCGCCTCGATGGCCTCCAGCCTCGGCGCCACGCTGGCGATCAGCCGTTCGCCGGCCTCGGTCACGGCAACGCTGCGGGTGGTGCGGGTCAGCAGGCGTACGCCCAGGCGGGCCTCCATCGCACCGATCGTATGGCTGAGCATCGATTGCGACATGCCCAGTTGCGCCGCGGCGCGGGTAAAGCTGCGTTCGCGGGCCACGGCGATCAATGCGAGCAAGTCGCTGTAGGGCTCTTTGGCCATCCGGGGGTTCCTTGAAGTGGCTTGAAATCCAGGCTCGAAAACAGGTGAGGAACGGCCGGGGTCGCGCTCGACGTTGACGGGTCGTCAAGCGGGCTACGGGACGATGGCACCAGTCTAGGGATTGGCATGCCCTGCAAAAACCCGGATAAAGCGCATGTACCTATGCATCGGATTGATAAATAGGACTCAGGCTGCGGGATAGCGCAAGGCCGCGATGAGCAACGTCATCGCCGCAGACGGCTGGCGTCGGCTCGGGTAGTACAGGTGCAGCCCGGGCCAGGTCGGGGACCAGTCGTGCAGCAGTTGCACCAGCGCGCCGGCCTGCAAGTGAAGCCTGGTCATTTCTGCCGGCATATAGCAAATGCCCAGCCCGGCCACTGCCGCTTCCACGCAGTCGAAGCTGCTGTTGCACACCAGTTGGCCGTCCACCCGCAGGTTGAGTGGCGTACCGTCCTTCTCGAACTCCCAGGCCCACAGATTGCCGAGGCTGGGCAGGCGCACATTGATGCAGTTGTGCTGGAGCAGGTCCGCCGGCGTTTGCGGTCGGCCATGCTGGGCCAGATAGCCCGGGCTGGCCACCACCGCGAAGGGCGCGTCGGGACCGATGCGCACCGCGATCATGTCCTGATCCAGCGACTCGCCCATGCGCACGCCGGCGTCGAAGCGCTCGGCGACGATATCGACGAAACCGTTGTCGGCGACCAGCTCGACCTTGATCTGCGGGTAGTGCGGCAGGAACTGCCTGAGCCTGTCCATCAGCACCGCGTTGATCGCATGGTCCGAAGCGCTGATACGAAGCGTACCGGCGGGGCTGTCGCGAAACGCGTTGAGGGCCTCGAGTTCGTTATCGATCGCTTCCATGTGCGGGGCCACCCTGCGCAGCAGTTGCTCGCCGGCTTCGGTGGGGGTGACGGTGCGTGAGTTGCGGGCCAGCAACTGCACCCCCAGTCGCGCTTCGAGGGCGCGAACGGCATGGCTGACCGCTGTTTGTGTGACCCTCAGGCGTGCGGCGGCCTTGGTGAAACTGCCTTCACGGGCGACGGCGAAGAAAACCGGGAGGCCGCTGAAGGCCTCGCGGAGGGATTTGTGCTCCATGGCTGGCGCATCTCACTGAAAGGATTGATGCACGGTAATGGCTTGGGGAAGGATTTTGAAGGGTAGATTCTTTGAACCTGGGTGTCGGCGCATCGAGTTCACCGCGCCAACACCCAGTGCCTTTACCTGCTGTACTCACCATCGATCAGGCGCGGAATGCCCAGCGGATTGGCATCCTGCAACGCGGCAGGCAGCAGCTCATCGGGGTAGTTCTGGAAACACACCGGGCGCAGGAAACGGTCGATGGCGAGGGTGCCAACGGAGGTGCCGCGGGCATCCGAGGTGGCCGGGTATGGACCACCGTGAACCATCGCATCACAGACCTCGACACCGGTCGGATAGCCGTTGAGCAAGACCCGACCGACTTTCTCCAGCAGCAGCTCACTCAGCCAGCCATAGGTGCGCAGTTCGTCCGGCTCACCGATCAGCGTGGCGGTCAGTTGCCCGCGCAGGGCCTGGATGGCGGCGCTCAGTTGCGTCTGATCTTCGACTTCGATCACCAGCGTGGCCGGGCCGAACACTTCTTCCTGCAACAGCTCATCGCCGCTCAGCAGCAGACTGACATCCGCCTGGAACAACTGCGGTTGCGCCTGCGTGCCGGTTTGCGCGGCGCCGGCCAAATGGCGGATGCCAGCGTGGGCGTGCAGGTGCTCCAGCCCCTTGCGGTAGCTGGCCAGGGTGCCGGCATTGAGCATGGTCTGCGCCGGTTGGTCAGCCATGTGCGCCGCGAACTGTTCGATGAACGCGCTGAACGCCGGCGAACGCAGGCCGAGGATCAGTCCGGGATTGGTGCAGAACTGGCCGCAGCCAAGCGTCACCGAGCCGCTGAGTTCGCGGGCGATGGTGGTGCCACGGGCTTGAAGGGCATCCGGCAGGAGGATCACCGGGTTGATGCTGGACATCTCGGCAAACACCGGGATCGGCTGCGCCCGTTCGGTGGCCATGCGGCACAGGGCGTTGCCGCCCTTGAGCGAACCGGTGAAGCCCACGGCCTGGATTGCCGGATGCTTGACCAGCCATTCGCCCACGCCGCCGCCATAAATCATATTGAACACGCCCGCTGGCATGCCGGTGCGCTCGGCGGCGCGCAGGATCGCATCGGCGACCCATTCCGCTGTCGCCATATGGCCGCTGTGGGCCTTGAACACTACCGGGCAGCCGGCCGCCAACGCGGAGGCGGTGTCGCCACCGGCGGTGGAGAAGGCCAGCGGGAAGTTGCTGGCGCCAAACACCGCCACCGGGCCGACGCCGATGCGGTATTGACGCAGGTCCGGGCGCGGCAGCGGCTGGCGCTCGGGCAGCGCGTGGTCGATGCGTGCGCCGTAGAAGTCGCCGCGGCGCAAGACCTTGGCGAACAGGCGCATCTGGCCGCTGGTGCGGCCGCGCTCGCCCTGGATGCGCCCGGCAGGCAACGCCGTCTCGCGGCACACGGTGGCGACGAAGTCGTCGCCCAGGGCGTCGAGTTCGTCAGCGATGGCGTCGAGGAAGTCCGCGCGTGTGGCGGCGCTCAGGTTGCGGTAGATCGGGAAGGCGGCGCTGGCCGCCCTGGCCGCGGCATCCACTTGCGCCTCGGTGGCCTGGCTGAACCGGTGCGGCAGCGCCTCGCCGGTGCTGGCGTCGAGGCTGTGCAGCCAGGTGTCGCCTTGGGCCGAGCGCTGGCCGCCGATGTAGTTGTGACCGAGGATCGAGGTCATTGGGGTCTCCGTAATCAGGTAAAAACAAGGAAATCAGGTGATGGCGCCGATCTGCCACGGCACGAATTCGTTCTGCCCGTAGCCGTGCTGTTCGCTCTTGCTGCGCTCGCCCGAGGCGATGCTCAGCATCAGGCGGTAGATGTGCTCGCCGCGCTCTTCGATGGTCATGCTGCCGTCGGCGATGCCGCCGCAGTTGACGTCCATGTCTTCTTCCTGGGTTTCCCAGAGGCGGGTGTTGGTCGCCAGCTTGATCGACGGCGAGGGCGCGCAGCCGTAGGCCGAGCCGCGGCCGGTGGTGAAGGCGATCAGGTTGGCGCCGCCGGCGACCTGGCCAGTGGCAGAAATCGGGTCGTAGCCGGGGGTGTCCATGAACACCAGGCCGTGGGCGCGCACCGGTTCGGCGTATTCGTAGACGTCGACCAGGTCGCTGGAGCCGGCCTTGGCCACGGCGCCGAGGGATTTCTCCAGGATGGTGGTCAGGCCACCGGCCTTGTTGCCGGCGGACGGGTTGTTGTTCAACTCGGCGCCCATACGCTCGCAGTAGGCTTCCCACCACTTGATGCGGGCGATGAGTTTTTCGCCGACCTGCTGGCTGACCGCACGGCGGGTCAGCAGGTGCTCGGCGCCATAGATTTCCGGGGTTTCCGAGAGGATCGCGGTGCCGCCGGCGGCGACCAGGCGGTCCACCGCATTGCCCAGTGCCGGGTTGGCGGTGATGCCCGAGTAGCCGTCCGAGCCGCCACATTGCAGGCCGACGGTGAGGTGGCGAACGCTGACCGGCTCGCGCTCGATCCGGTTGGCCTCGGCCAGCAGCGATTTGACCTGGGCGATGCCGCTGGCGATGGTCTTCGAGGTGCCGCCGGTGCCCTGGATGGTGAAGGTGCGCAGGGCGTCGCTGCTTTCCAGGCCCTGGGCCGCCAACAGGTCGGGGATCTGGTTGGTTTCGCAGCCCAGGCCGATCATCAGCACCGAGGCGAAGTTGGCGTGTACCGCGTAACCGCCGAGGGTCCGTTGCAGCATGGCCAGGGCTTCGCCGCCCGGGTCCACCGCGCAGCCGACGCCGTGGGTCAGGGCGACCACGCCGTCGACGTTCGGGTAGGCCGCCAGGGCTTCGGGGTGGATGTCGCGGCGGAAGTGGTCGGCGATAGCGCGGGCCACTGTCGCCGAGCAGTTCACCGAGGTGAGGATGCCGATGTAGTTGCGGGTGGCGACCCGGCCATCGGCGCGGACGATGCCCATGAAGGTGTCGCCGGTCGGCGCCTGCACGCCCTTGGCATCGACGCCGAACGCGTAGTCACGGGCGAAGTCGCCCATCGCCAGGTTATGTACGTGAACGTGTTCACCGGCGGCGATGGCCTGGCTGGCAAAGCCGATGATCTGCCCGTAGCGGCGCAGCGGCTGGCCGGCGGCGATGGCGCGGGCGGCGACCTTGTGCCCGGCCGGGATCGGCGCCAGTACGCGCAGGCCTTCTTCCAGTTCCAGGCCCGCGGGCAGCGGTTGGCGGGCGATCAGCACGTCGTCCAGCGGGTTGAGGCGGATCACGGCGTTGGCAGCGCTTTCACTGCCTGTTCTTGTAATGAGTTGCATGGCGGTTACCTCAGAAATACAGCGGGGGCTCAGGCCAGCCCGCGCTCGCGATAGTCGATCAGGCCGGAGAACAGCATCAGGCCGAAAGCCATGACCACGAAGAAAATCAAGGCCAGGAAGTAGGAACCGGTGAACTGCACGATCAGGCCGATCAGGATCGGTACGATGACGCCGACCATGTTGCCGCAGAAGTTCATGCTGCCACCCAGCACGCCGGCCTTGGACTTGCCGCCGAGGATCGCCGGCAGGCACCAGTACATGCCGCACCAGCGGATGAAGAACAGGGCGACGCAAAGCAGGGCGATAACCCGCGCGGCATCCGGGGTGTAGGCCACCAACAGGATGCACAGCGCGGCGACGGCGGCGGAGCCGGCGAACATGCTGCGCATCACGGTGTTTGGCTGGCCGCCATTGGTTTTCCATTTGTCGGCGACCCAGCCGCCGATCAGTTCGCCGACGAAGCCGCACATGAAGATCAGGAAGGTCGCGCCACCCATGGCCTTGATATCGAGGTTGTGGGCCTGGTGCAGGTAGCTCGGCATCCAGGTCAGCAGGCCGTAGAACACGCTGTTGTAGCAGGCGTAGCCGGCGAACATGCACAGCACCGAGCGGCTTTTCAGCAGTTCCTTGAGCACGGCCTTGCGGTTGCCGTTGTTCTTGCTCGCGGCGTCGTTGGCCTGGGTGATGTAGTCCAGCTCGGCCTTGTTGACTTGCGGGTGTTCGCTCGGGTGGTTGCGGATGTACCACCAGGCCCAGATCCCCACCACGACGGTGCCGACACCGGCGATGAAGAAGGCGATGCGCCAGGAATCGAACCAGGTGATCAGGCCGGCAATGATGATCGCGCCGAACGCGGTGCCCAGCGGTGCGCCGCCGTCCACCAGGGTGGCGCCACGGCCACGCTCGTTGGGGGTCAGCCAGGCGCCGTTGAGCTTCGCGCCGGCGGGCATGATCGGCGACTCGGCGACACCCAGGCCAATGCGGGTGATTAGCAGGGTGATCCAGTTGTGTGCGAAACCGCCCAGCGCCTGGAAGGCGCCCCAGCCAACAGTGGCAACACCGACGATATTGCGCACCTGAAAGCGGTCCAGCAGCATGCCGCTGGGGATCTGCATCAGCGCGTAGGACCAGAAGAAGGCGCTGAGAATCAGGCCTTCCAGGGCCGGGGTCAGTTCGAACTCGGCGGAAATCAGCGGCAGGGCGACCGACAGCGAGGCACGGTCGATGTAGTTGATCGCCGCCAGCAACAGAAGGATCAGGAAAATGCGCCAGCGCACGGTGGTCGGGCGAGCGCTGTCAGTGGCGGCGAGGGCGGGCGAGGGGGCCGCCGGATAGGGGCTGTTCTTCATGCTCATCTCACTCTTATGGTTGTTATGAAATGCCGGGGCGGCGCCTCCCTGCGCCTGCTTCACATGGGCCGGGTCAGAGCGGCTTCACGGCGCCCGGTTCCAGCGGTTCGGCGGCACGGGCAACGCTGTTGCGCAGTGGCGCGCCGAACTCGCTCAGGCTGATCTCGAACACATCGCCTTCGACGGTCTTGATCTGGTCGGCGAACGACAGGGTCGCGGTGCCGAAGAAATGGATATGCACGTCGCCAGGGCGGAGGAACTGGCCGTACTTGAAGTGGTGATACTCCAGGTTCTCCAGCGAGTGGCACATGTTTTCTTCGCCGCTGAGAAAAGGTTTTTCCCACAACACGGTGTCGCCACGGCGAATCCGGCTGGTGCCTTCCAGGTGGCGGGGCAGCTCGCCGACCCGCAATTCCGGGCCATACGAGCAGTTACGCAGTTTCGAATGGGCGAGGTACAGGTAGCTGCGGCGCTCCATGACATGGTCGGAAAACTCGTTGCCGACGGCGAAACCCAGGCGGTAAGGCTGGCCATCATCTCCGATCACGTAGAGGCCGGCCAGTTCCGGTTCCTCGCCGGCGTCTTCGGCGAACACAGGGCTCTGGAATGCCTGTCCCGGACGGACGACCGTGGAACCGTCGCCCTTGTAGAACCATTCTGGCTGCGCGCCCACGGTGCCTGCGGCGGGACGGCCACCGTCGATGCCCCACTGGAACATCCGCGCGGTGTCGGTCAGGGCGGCGGCGTCATCGATTTTCTGCTGGTGCATCTTGTCGCGGGTCGAGGCGCTGCCCAGGTGGGTCAGACCGGTGCCGCTGATCAGGCAGTGAGCCGGGTCTTCGTGGTCCAGCGGCGGCAGCACGCGGCACTCGGCCAGGACCAGGGAATAACTTTCAGTACTGCTGTCCAGCCCGCGCTCCAGAACCTCGGCGCTCAGGCTGCGCTGGTTACGGATGGCGGCGAGGGCCAGTTCACGCATGTGGGAGGTGTTGCGCACAACCTGGATCAGGTCGCCTTCGACCACGCCAACATGGCGTTTGGCTTGTGCAGTCTCGAATTGGATCAGGCGCATGAGGGCTCCTGTTTGTTCTTGTGGAGGATCGTCTGAGGGCCACTTTAATTTTCCCGGGCGATGCTGCCTAATGAGAGCTGTTTACCCCGTGATAACTTTTAGTGATCCCTATGCTGCCTTCCTTGAGTTCCATGGCTTCACGCCTGCGCCTGCGTCAGTTGCGCCTGCTTATCAGCCTCGACGAACTGGGCTCGATCCACAAAGCCGCCGAGGCCATGTCCATCACCCAGCCCGGTGCGACCAAAGCCCTCAACGAAATCGAGTCGACCCTCGGCGCGGTGCTGTTCGAGCGCACCAGCAAGGGCCTGGAAGCCAATGACCTGGGGCGTTGCGTGGTGCGTTACGCACGCTTGATCAATACCGACCTGGCGCATTTGCGCGAAGAAATGCTGGGGATTCTCCAAGGCCATGGCGGGCGCTTGTCGGTCGGCACCATCATGGGCGCCGTGCCGATGCTGGTGGAGGGCCTGGCGCACTTGCGCGAGAGCCAGCCGGACCTGTCGGTGACGGTGGTCGAGGACACCAGCGACCGCCTGCTCAGCCTGCTCGACCAGGGCCGGCTGGACGTGGTGATCTGCCGGACCAGCGTCAGCCGGCGGCCGGACGCCTACGACAGCCGGGTCAAGCATCAGGAACAACTGGTGCTGGTGGCGAACCCGGCGCACCCGTTGGCCGGCAGCGAAACCCTGAGCCTTACGCAACTGGCGGATTCGCGCTGGGTGGTGTTCCCGGTGAACATGCCCCTGCGCCTGACCCTGGAACGCGAGTTCCGCGAGGCCGGGTTGAACTTTCCGCAGTACCCGATCGAAACCTCATCCACCTTCACCACCTTGTCGCTGCTGCGCCAGGACGCGGGACTGCTCGCGGTCATGCCGTGGGACGTGGCCAAGGTGGCGGTAGAGCACGGCATGCTGGTGAAGTTGCCGCTGCAGTTGCTGTCGCGCAGCGAGCCGTATGAAGTGGTGACGCGGCGGGGTGTCGAGTTGAGCGGGCCGACGCAGGTGTTGATTGGTATTTTGATGGAGTGAGGGGCATGGGTATTTACACATCTTTCTGTCATGTGGTGGCTGGAAGGCGCCTGTCAAAAAATCGAGTAATGGCCACCATGCGCATGTCGGAAGTTTTCTAGCGCTCTCAAGACCGAGCGCCGCCCGCGCGGCGCATCGCGGATGAATCCGCTCCTACATTTGCTGCAACGTACCTATGCCTGTCAGGCCATGGTTGACCGCCTTGGTGGTATGACGCGGTATCGAGTCGACCTCAATAGCCTCCCCGCAATTCATCGTCAGACGCCAAAGACGGGCAACGCCTATCTGACAGGCCATGGCACGTTGCAGCAAATGTAGGAGCGGATTCATCCGCGATGCGCCGCGCGGGCGGCGCTCGATCTTGAGAGCGCTGAAAAACTGTCGGCTCGCGCTTGGCCGCCATTACCCGATTTCCTGACTGACGCCTCATGGTCTTCATACAGCCACAAGATGTTTAGATACCCATGCAACGATGGCCCCCACTAAACAATACGTTACCCACCAGACCGCCCCCAATACGGCGGCTCCCCAAAATGCTCGGCAAAGAACTCGACAAACGCCCGCACTTTCTTCGAATTGCGCCGGTTCGGCAGGTACACCGCATGCACGCTGCTGTCTTCGCTGTTCACATGGGCCTTCCACTCCGGCAACACGATCTGCAACCGGCCGGCGTCGATGTCCTTGCCCACCAGCCAGTCGGCGATCAGCAGCAAGCCCATGCCATTCAGCGCGGCTTCGCGCAGCACCAATGAGTTGTTGGCCCGCAACGGACCGCTGACCCGCACGCTTTCTTCACTGCGACCAGTGAAATGCCAGAGGTGGTTGCCGCGGGTGTAGGCGAAGGTCAGGCAGGCGTGCTGGGCAAGGTCGGCCGGGGTGCGTGGCACGCCATGGCGCCGCAGGTACTCGGGGCTGGCGCACAGCAGTCGGTGATGCGGCGCCAGGCGCCGGGCGACGACATCCGGCGAGTTCACGCTGCCCAGGCGGATCGCAAGGTCAAGCCGCTGCTCGACCAAATCCGCCACGTCATCGGACAGCAGCAGTTCCAGGGTGATGCCGGGGTAGCGCGCGAGAAAGGCCGGCAGCGCCGGGGATATATGCAACTGCCCGAAGGCCACCGGCAGGCTGACGCGCAGTTGACCCCGGGGCGGGCCCTGCGCTTCGCTGGCTTCCAGGTTGGCGCTCTCTAGATCCGCCAGCAACCGCACGGCATGTTCGTAGTAGGCTTCTCCGGCGGTGGTGAGCGTCACCCCGCGGGTCGAGCGATTGAGCAGCCGCGTACCGAGCTTTTCTTCCAGGGCATCCACCTGGCGCGTGACCGACGAGGTGACCATGCCCAACTGTCGCCCGGCCGAGGCGAAGCCGCTGGCATCCACGGTGGCGACGAAAGCGTTGAGCGCCGCGAAACTGTCCATGATTGTCCCTATTGCGCTCTGCGCAACGAAATGTTCCGCATCTTCTGTAGCCTGAGCACGGCTCGTCAAGCGAAGTTAACCTTGGACTCAGGCTAGTCGTTGCGTAATGCGCAACGCTGCGTTGCCCGACAGACGGATTCTCTCGGCTGACGCCGCGCTCTACGCTGGCGTCCTTACTCCCGATTCACCCTGATGAGGTGTCGTCAATGTCCTCCGGCAATTCAGCTACCACTGCTCCCACCAGCCAGTCCGCCAGTGCCACGCCGGCGCTGCCCGCAGCCCTGGTGGTGTTTCTCGCCTTCTGTTGTGGCGCGGTGGTCGCCAACCTCTACTACGCGCAGCCGATCGTGGAAATGATCGCGCCGTCCATCGGGCTGTCCACCACCCACGCCAGCCTGATCGTGTCGCTGACCCAGTTCGGCTATGCCCTGGGCCTGCTGTTCCTCGTGCCGTTGGCGGATCTGCTGGAGAACCGCCGGCTGCTGGTGACCTTCACCCTCGCCGCGGCGGTGTGCCTGGCCGCGGCGGCGTTGAGCCAGACGCCTTCGCTGTTCCTGCTCTGTTCGCTGCTGATCGGCCTGACCTCGGTAGCGGTGCAGATCCTCGTGCCGCTGGCCGCGCACATGGCGCCGGAAGAATCCCGTGGCCGGGTCGTCGGCAACATCATGAGCGGCCTGCTGCTGGGCATCCTGCTTTCCCGTCCCTTGGCCAGCACGCTTGCGCAAGCCTTCGGCTGGCGTGGGGTGTTCTTCAGCGCGGCCGGGCTGATGGTGGTGATGGCGCTGGTGATGGGCTGGTTGTTGCCGCGCCGGGTGCCGGCGCATCGGGTCAGTTACCCGGCGCTGATCGGCTCGGTGTTCACCCTGGCCCGTCGCTATGGGGTGTTGCGTGAGCGTTCGCTGTATCAGGGTTTGCTGTTCGCCAGTTTCAGCAGTTTCTGGACCATCGCACCGATCGAGCTTATCCGCCAGCACGGCTTCAGCCAGAACGGCATCGCGCTGTTTGCCCTGGTCGGCGCGGTGGGCGCCGTTGCCGCGCCCATCGCCGGCCGTCTGGCGGACGCCGGGCACGGCTTGCGCGGTACGGCCAGCGCCTTGTTGCTGGCGCCACTGGCATTGCTCGCCGGGGCGTTGCCGGGGGCAGGGTGGTGGTGGATGGTGGTCACCGCGGTGCTGCTGGATTTCGCGGTGCAACTGAACATGGTGCTCGGCCAGCGCGAAGTCTATGCCTTGGATCCGCACAGCCGGGCGCGGCTGAATGCGGTGTACATGACCAGCATTTTCGTCGGCGGCGCACTGGGCTCGCTGATTGCCAGCCCGCTCTATGAAACCCTCGGCTGGACAGCGTTCGTGGTCTTGTCGGCGATCCTGCCGGGGCTGGCGCTGCTGAAGTTCATGCTGCGGGCCGGCGGGGCGGCCCGTCACTGACGGGGATGGCCAAAAGCCTTTTAGCCGCTTCAGTTCAAAGACTTTCAGGGTCTTCGTGCAATAGAATGCCCGGCTGGCGGACGCGGTACGGTTCGCCAGCACGCTTTTTGCTGAACTGAAAATAGGCCCCACATGCCCAGCGTCGCTCCAGAAATACAAGCCAGGGAATGGCACAACATGGTTGCGCATTTTCCCGGCGCACTCATTCAATCGTTGAAGAGCCTGGTCGAAAGCAACAAGGTCACCCTTGCCGCTCGCTTCTATGAACACATGCTGGCGGACCCCAACGCCTCGCTGATCCTGTCCCACGAGGAGGTCAAGAACCGCCTCGGCAGTTCGATGCAGGCCTGGCTGGTCAAGGTCTATTCGGCGTCCGCCGAGGGTGACTTCCTGCCCCTGGTGGCCCTGCAAAAGCAGGTCGGCGAAGTTCACGCGCGCATCGACGTCCCGCTGCACCTGGTGCTGAGCGGTGCGCGCAACCTGAAAAAGCAGTTGTTCCAACTGATCATTCAGCAGGACTGGCCTGTGGAAGACCGGGCGCAAGCGCTGCACCTGGCCAGCGAAAGCATGGACCTGGCCATGGAAATCATGAGCCACGCCTATTCCCGCTCCCATGACCGCAACTCGCGCAACGAAGAAGGCTACCGGCTGTTCTCGGTGCTGCAGAACATCACCACCGAGCGCGAACGCCAGCGCGGCGCCTTGCTCGATTGGGAAAACAGCCTGATGTTCGACCTGGTGATGGGCTCCAACGGCGTCAACCTGCCCCGGCTGGCGGCCTCGGATTTCGGCCTGTGGTTCCGTCACAAAGGCGCCTATGCCTTCCAGAACACCGATGAGAGCAACCAGATCCTGCAGATCATCCGCAACATGGACGAGGTGCTTCTGCCGATGTTCCTGGCTGCCTCGGAAACGTCGCGGATGGGCCTGCTGCGGGACATTCGCGATCAGACCAAGAGCCTGATGTTCAACCTCGACAGCCTGTTCAACACCGCGAATGAACTGGAAAGCGGCCGTGACGTGCTGACGCGCATGCTCAACCGCAAATTCCTGCCAGTAGTGATCGGCAATGAAATCACCATTGCGCAGAAGACCGGGCAGCGCTTCTCGGTACTGTCCATCGATATCGACCATTTCAAATCGATCAACGACAACTTCGGCCACGACGCCGGCGACATGATTCTCCAGCAGACCGCGGAAATCCTCAGCAGCCATAGCCGCGCGGGCGATTACGTGTTCCGCATGGGCGGCGAAGAGTTCCTGATGATCCTGGTGGACATCAACGACAGCAACGCGCGCAAAGTCGCGGAAAAGCTGCGTCGCAAGATCGAAGAGGAAAAGCTGCAACTCACCGACAGTCGCAAGCATCAGGTGACGGTGAGTATCGGCGTGGCGACGTACAACGGTCACCCGGACTACCAGCACCTGCTGCGCCAGGCCGACCAGGCGATGTACCAGGCCAAGCAGGGCGGGCGCAATCGGGTGGTGGCGTTCGACGAGATCGCCTGAGGCGGTTGATCTTCGGCGCGCAGCGCAAGGCCGCGCGCTGAAGCTGGGCGTTACTTGAAGTCGGCTTGCATCTGCGTGGCGATGCTTACGCCGCTGGACGACTCCACGCACACGCCCAGGTAGTCGGTGAAGCGCGGCGGCATGGCAATCCCTTCATTGATCAGCCGGCTGTTGTCGAACAGGTAGTTCAGGTCGGCAAAGCCGCTGTACAGGCGCAACGCCCGCAGGACCAGACGCGGGTTGGCCGGGCCGATGCGCGACTCGAAGTCGCCGGCCAGTTGCTTGAGGTCGTCCACGCCGATCTTGCGGTAGCGCTCGCCCACCGGCGCCGCGCCGTTGGCCTGGGCGAAGGCGGCGTCGATTTCGGCGAAGGTGCAGGCCGACTGATGCCCGGCGGAGATGTGGTAGAGGTCGTGTTCCAGGGTTGGCTTGAGCGTCAGGCCGATCAGCGCTTCGGCGCAGTAGTCGACGGGGATCACGTCGATCTGCTCCTCCAATCCGCAGGTGAAACTCTCCAGGGCAAAGCCCATGCGGAACACCCAGAAAATACTGCCGGACGCCTGACAGCCGAGGGTCCGGTGCCCCACGACAATCGACGGCCGCGCGACCACCAGCGGCAGGCCGGGCAGTTCCTCGCTCATGCGCCGCTCGATTTCCGCCTTGGACGCGGTGTAGTCCACCAGTTGCTCGCGCGCTTCGGGAAACACCCAGGACTCGCTGATCGGCGAGGACTGTTGCGGGCCGCAGCACATCGCGGTGCCGACGTGAAGGAAGCGCTTGAGGCGCTTGGAACGGCTCATGACCTCGGCGAAGGCGAAGGTGCCTTCGACGTTCACCGGCCAGATGGTCGGGTTCTTCGAAAACGACGCTACTGCGGCGCAGTTGATCACACGGTCGATCTGCATCAGGCGTGGCGTTTCGCGGGGCAGCCAGGTGGTGTCGAGGAAGTCGCCGCAGATGATTTGCGCAGGTTCCAGCGCCAGGCTGGCGGCTTCGCTGACGCCGTGTTGGCGCAGGTTGTCGCGCAGACGTTGCAGGCCTTGTTCGCGGTTTTCGGCGCGCACCAGAAACGACAGGTTGGCGCCTTGGCCCTCGGCGATCAGTTGGGCGCTTACCGAACCACCGAGGAAACCGGTGGCGCCGGTCAGCAGAATGCGTTCCAGGGTCGTATTCGAAGTCATATGTTCACCAGTTGATAAGCGGGTTACCCATGTTTCATGGCGAACACATTGCGCCGGGAACTTCTGGATTAACCTGGATTGAGGTTGGTTGAAACTTTCGGCCGCGCGAAACCGTTCGCCTCGAGAACTTTGAGTCGAGGTCGGCAGGGTCATGATTGACGGAGCGGCGCTGGCCGTGGGGCCTGTGGCGTTTTCACCCGCTAAGGGGAGGCGAGTCATTGTTACGGCATCTTCGCGCCGTTTCAATTAACGAAAGTGGTTAAACCGATGAAAGAATTTTAATAACGGTTTGATGACAGGGGCGGGGGTTAATTGTTGTGGGGTGTCTTTGTTGCGGACTTATTCATCCCAGTGGGATCTGGCTGGAGCACAAATGTACTCCGCCCTTGTTTCAGCGCAAAAAGAGCAGCGGGTCACCCGTCAATCGACCCACGGGCTGCGCATTCAATTCGGCACGCAATTGGTCAACCCGCTCATAAAGCTGATCCACCCGCTGGGCCAGCACAGCATCCGTGCTGAGCATCCCTGGCGTCTGCGCCAACGCGCGCAATTGCTGGGCGAGCCGTCTGCCTGCGGCGTGCGCCCGGAATGACGGCAGCGTTATGCGTTTCCACTTCTCGCGGCCGAGGCCGATCCGGCTCAGGTGCACCTTGAGCACTTTGCCGACGTGGTAGCGCAGCGGGCGATCCTCGCTGAAACGGTCCGGATCGTAGAAGCCGGGCAGGGCGCGTACCTGGGGATCCAGGTCGAACATCTCCGCCCAGTCCAGCCACTTGTCGGTGTTGAACTGGCCGCCAAAGGCGAAGCCTTGCCAGGGCACTCGAACAATGTCCGCGAGGATCGCCCCGTGCATGGCTTCGGTCAGCACCAACCGCGCACCGGCCACTGCTGTCATGAACTGCGCCGCCGGTAGCAGCGGCGATACGAAACGGGCCCCGGCGCGTTCGCAAACCTGCTGCCAATCCACATAACGCAGCGAACGATGGTGGGGCACGACCACTACCTCGCCGTGCGGCTGGCGCAGGGACGCCCAGTCCAGGCTGGCGAGCAGGTAGGCGGAATCCGCCACCGCCCGGTCCGGGTCGAGCCCCAGCGCCCGCGCGGTACGCTGGCCGCGCACCGCATGGAAACTCCAGCGTTCGTCGAGGGCGGGGACCGGGCCGTATCCGGCGCCGGAACCCATGACCAGAATCTTTCGCGCATCCGCCACACGACGGCAGAAGTGCTCGTTCAGCAAGGTGCCGACGCCCAATACCGCAGCGCCTTTCTGCTGGACGTCACCGAGCAGGGCGGGCCAGATCCATTCGTTCAATTCGTCGCCCACATTGGCGCTGCCTGCGGCAAAAACGGCTTTCACGGGTTCACTCTCCAAAGGCTTGGGCAAGCCGGGCGGCTACCGTGTAGCGACACAGTTGCAGGCCATGGCCAAGGTTGCCCGGCGCTTTGCGCAGTGCGCGCCATGTGCGGCTGAGCGCGCTTTTGCGCTCTCGATTGCGCCAGCTTCCGGCGTACAGGTGCCGGGCGACGGGCTGGATGCCAACTGGCGCCTGATGGCGTGGGTCGGCAAAGACCCCGACCGGACATACCCGGTCCCAGCCGATTACTTGTTCGTGCTCGACGCCGGCAAAGCCCTTGGCAAGCAGCAGGCGACTGACCTCGTTGACGTTGACCAGGCTGGAAAGCCGGGTTTCGTCGAAGCGCTGCCGGTCGTAGTAGCCAAGCATCGCGTTGGGTAGCCAGTGGCCGGGCGCGGCGCCTATCACCGAGGTGCCGAAGCGGTCGTCCCATTCCAGGCCGATGAAGAAATCGTTGTCGAGCAGGTCGTCGAACCCGCCCAGCACCTCGACGTCGGTGTCCAGGTAGATGCCGCCTTCACGGTGCAGCACCTGCATGCGCACGTAGTCGGCGACGAAGGCATAGCGTTTGGCGGTATAGGCCGCCGCGGTGAAGGTATGGCTGTAGACGTCGAAGTTGCTTTCGTCCCAGCGCACCAACTCGTAGTCCGGCAGGTGGTAGGCCCAGGACGCGAGGCAACGGCGTACCAGCACGGGCATCGGTTTGCCGCCGAACCAGCAGTAGTGGATTTTCTTGGCGATCACCCCAGGGTTCCTTCCAGTCGAGTGGTAGGCAGTGGCTGCCCGTGGATCAGGCGGTCAATGGCCTCGGCGGTCTTGCGCTGGCCGTGGACGCCGTGGGCGAGGTGGTAGTCGGCGAATGCCCGGGCGCTGCGCAGCGCCTGTTGGTAGTGCCCGCACAGCCAGTCGAGACGGTCGTCGAGCATTTCCAGGCTGGTCACGCACTCGCCAAAGAAGCGGGTCTGTTCGAGGTCGTCTTCATCCTCGCTGGTGTTGATGTAGATGACCGGACGGCTCGCCAGGCTGGCCTCCAGCGCGGCGTTGGACATGATGCTGAGCACCACGGAACTCTGTTCGAGCGCCTCGGCCAGGGGCATGTCCGGCGACAGCAGGCGCAGGTTCGACGGCGCTGCCGAGGCGTCTTTCCAGAACGTCATCGGGCTTCGCGGGTGCGGTTTGAAACTGACGGGAACGTCCGGGTGGCGGGCCGCCCAGTCGCGGATCAACGCGTAGGTGCGCTGATAGCCGGCGCGCTTTTCCTTGTCGGGGCCCACGCCCAGCACCAGCACGTGCGGGTCCTTGGTGGCCGGCGGCATGTCGTAGCGCTGATCGATCAGGTAGGAACCGGTGAGAATGGCCTGGGTGGTGCCGAAGCGCAGCGTCCGGCGTTGCAGCGCCGCCAGCGAGCTTTGCCCGAACAGCAGGTAGTAGTCGTAGTCGGTCATGCTCAACCGGCGCGAACGTTCGACGGTGGTGGCGTGGGCCAGTTGCGCCAGGTGTTTGTCCTGGGCATTGAGGGACAAGCGCAGAAACGGGGTGACCAGGCTGCCATGCCGCTCGCTCAGCACCAGCCCCGGCTGGTGATGCCGCGCCAGCCATTCGGCGTAGGCGGCATGGGCGTAGTAACGCAGTGGCACCTTGGCCGATGGGCGATACAGCAGTTTCTGTCGGATGGCCACGTCGAGCGGCTCGATGGCGGCTTCGACCACTTCGTGGCCGCGCTCGCGCAGCGCTTTGATCAGCCCGTTCTTGCGCCGCTGCGCCAGCAGTTTCGGCGAGCCGTGAAGCACCAGTATTCGCTTGGCAGCGCTGTCCGGGGCGGTGCTCGCGCGTAGTCGCGCGCCGATGCCGTACTTGAAATCGAGGATCGCATCACGCACGACCCGCACGGCTGCGCCGATCAGCCCATAACGTTCACGCCAGAGTGCCCAGCGATAGGCGTCGAGCTGGCGGGCGCGGATTTGCCAGAGGTCTGTGGTTTGATTGGTCATCGAAGTTGCTTAGCTTGCTATTGACCAAAAAATGCTAACAGCGTCCGGGATCCAATTTTGTCAGTGCTAAGTAAGGTTTAAGTAAATTACAGCGCTGCCGATAAGAAATTGCGGACTTCTGCTTTTCAAAATGCCAAGCATCGCGCAATCCATTGTTAAGCTTCGGTCTTTGCCCGGCGGGCGGTTGTGTTAGTCCACTTTTTCCGCCATTTCGTGGACCTTCCACGCCCCGTTGCCATCCAGCTCCAGATGATGGCTATGGAACCCCGCGAGCGTCGCGCGGTGGCCGACGCTCACCAGCACGCTGTCGCCCATGCGCTCGCGCAGCAGCGAATAGAGTGCGTGTTCCAGACCTTCGTCCATGGCCGACGTCGATTCGTCGAGGAAGACGATCCGCGGCTGGTTGACCAGCACCCGGGCGAATGCCAGACGCTGCTGCTCGCCGATGGACAGGATGCGCGCCCAGTCATCGCTGATACTCAGCTTGTCCGCGAGATGCGCAAGATTGACCTGACGCAAGGCCTGCCGCAGGCGCTCGTCGTCGGTCGGCGAACCGCTGGCCGGATAGGCGACGGCGGTGCGCAGTTCGCCCAGTGGCAGGTAAGGCCGCTGCGACAGAAACAGCGCCGCCGTGCCGCCCGGGCAACGCACTTCACCTTCGGCATACGGCCAGAGTCCGGCGACGGCGCGGAGCAGGGTGGTCTTGCCGCAACCGGAAGGGCCTTTGATCAGCAATGACTGGCCGGGGGCGAGGCGCAGGTTGAGGTTGTCCAGCAGGTGATGGCCATCGGGGCGCAGTACCTGCAGAGCGCGGATCTCCAGAGCCTCGGCTTGGTTCACGCGCAATACCTGCGGCAATTCCCGGGCCTGTTCGTTGGCATCGAGAAACCCGGTAAGCCGGTCCAGCGTCGCCCGGTACTGGGCAAAGGCATCGTAGGACGAGCGGAAGAACGACAGCGAATCCTGCACCTGGCCGAAGGCCTGGGACGTCTGCATCACGTCCCCCAGCTTGATCGCCCCGCTGAAAAAGCGCGGCGCCTGGAGAATGAACGGAAACACCACCGCCACCTGGCTGACCGACAGGTTGAAACCATCGAACTTCAGGCTTCGGAACACCAGCGCCCAGACATTGCCAATCAAGGCCATGAAGCGGCCGAGCAAGGTGTCCCGCTCGATCGTCGAACCCTGATAGAACGCCACGTTTTCCGCGTATTCGCGCAACCGCATCAGCGCATAGCGGAAGTTGGCGGTGAGCTTTTCGTTGAGGAAGTTGAGGCGGATAAGCGGTTTGCCGAGCTTGAACGCAATCCAGGTGGCGACCAGCACATAAACGTACACCGCGAACACCATGGCGCGCGGCACCTCCACGCCGGCGACCGTCAAGGGCGCCGACAGGCCCCAGAGAATCGCGGTGAAGGCCACCAACGACACCAGCGCGCTGACCGCGCCCAGGGTGAGCGTCACCGAACCGGTCACGAAGGTATTCACGTCCAGTTCGATACGTTGGTCCGGGTTGTCGACCGGGTGCTCCAGAAACTGGCCGCGGTAATAGGCGTCGCCATCCATCCAGTCACGGGTCAGGCGTTCGGTGAGCCAGGTGCGCCAGCGGATGCTGAAGGCCTGGGTCACGTAATAAGTGAACAGTTCGCGCAGCACATGAATGGTCGCCAGCACCGCGAACACCCCGAGCAAATACCAGAACGCCACTTCATCCAGTCCTTGCAAAGCGCTGTAGAAGCCGTTGTACCAGAAGGAAAAAAGCACGTTCAGGCGCACTGCAAACAGCGTCAGCAACAGCAGCAGACTGAACACCAGCATCGGCCGCCAACTGTGTCGCGGGCGCAGGTACGGCCCGGCGATCTGCCAGAACTGCTGGCCCCAACGGGTAAAGCGCACCACCAGCGTGGCGCAGACCGCGAGCGAGATGAAGGTGATGAGTGACGCGATCGCCAGCCAGCGCAGGCTCTCCTGCAATGCTTGATGCCAGTCCATTTCCATCGGCGGAGTTCCACGCAAAGTTTGAGCTGAGCGTAGATGAGTCGCGGCGCGGGATGGGTGAAGGAATCTTTAATGACGCAAAGGCGGGCCGATCTGGCCGCGCTGGCTTCGCCACATCAGTCGCCCAAAGGTAATCGCCCAATTGACCAGGGCAATCAGCAGAACCAGTTGCAACAACGCCGGCATGCCCGCGTGGACGATGATCGAGCCGGCCAGCAACGGAAAACCGAAAACCCCGACGAAATAGGCAAGGCTGAACAGCAGCAGCGACTGTGCGGTATGCCCAACCGGCGCTTCATTGGCGGCCAGGCCGTTGATCACCGAATAGGTCAGGCCGTAGCCGACGCCGAGGACGACGGCGGCAAGCAAATAGGTGGTGGCACTGTCGACCAGGAACATGAACATCAGCACCGAGACCACCATCAATGCGGTCAGCACGCAGGCGGTGCGGTAAGGATCGCGCTTGACGATAAACCCGGCGATCAGCAGCCGGCAGGAAATCGCGGCAGACATAAAGCCAAGGAAAAACAACGAGTAATCAAGATGTTTTAGCGTGGCGTATGAAGTCTGGAAACTGGAAAACCCACCGAAGATCGCGCCGCCCAGGCCCACCATGAGAATGGCGAAGGCCGCTTTGGAGCCCAGCACCGAGCGTGCGGCGGCGGGGGTGATCCGGCACACCACCACCGGCCCGAGATTCGCTTGCTGTTGCCGAATCCGCGGGCCCATCAGCAGGAACAGGGCGCCGCCCAGCAGGCTTGCCACCGCCGCGACAACAAAGGCCGCCGCCACTGGATACCCCAGCGCTTCCGACAGTCGCCCGATCAGGGGGCCGGTGCCGATGCCGGTCATCATGCTGCCCGACAGCAGGGCGAAGTACCTGACCCGCCATGCCGGTTCAACGATCATCGCCACGATGATCGGGCCCAGGGTGTAAAAAACGCCCCAGCCAAAACCGAGCAACAGGCCGAACAGCAAGAGCGCGGTGCCGCCGCCGGGTACCAAGGCAAAGCCAAGGCAGGCGGCGGCGAGGAAGACCGCGCCGGTGGCGATGGCTTTCGGCGCGCCCATCAGGTCGGTCAGGTGCCCGGAAAAGATCACCGCAAGGAAAGTGCTGAGCATTGCCACGGAAATGACCGAGCCGGCGTCGGACTCGCTGCCGCCATGGGCACTGAGCATCTTTGCCAGCAGGAAGGTGGTGCCGTAGGACAGTGAAAGCAGGTAGCTGCTCAGGCAAAACGTGCCGAACAACCCAGGCGCGGGCACCGCGCCTGTATCGGATACCGAGGACATCGTGTTCTCCGTGAGTGACAAGGCGCGTCATCTAATCACGGCTTTCTCGCAGGACAGGTGTGAGATCGCTGGAGTGAAGATGCTGCCCGCCCGATGTATCCGTCGTTGTCGCCGCGAAGCCGTGGTGCCGGGCCGCCCACACCACCACCAGCGTCGCGGTCAGCAGCACCAGCAACGCCGGCGGGAAGGCGCCGACACCGAAGCGGTCCAGCAACACACCACCGAAAATGCCGCCACCGGCGATCGCCAGGTTCCAGGCCGTGACCAGCATCGACTGCGCGACATCGGCGGCGTCCCCGGCGGTATGCGCCAGGCTGGTCTGCAACAGCGTGGCCACGCCGCCGAAGGCCAGGCCCCAGACGGCCACCGCCACATACACCAGCGCCGGAACATCGCTCGCCACGGCCAGCGCCAGCACTGCCAGGCCGAACAGCACCGTGCTGGCCAGGGTGAGTGCGCGCAGATAACGGTCGATCAGCACGCCGATGATCCAGATGCCCAGCAGCGAGGTCACGCCGAACACCAGCAGCACCAGGCCGGTGCTCGCGGCCATATCCGCCGCCGCGAGGAATGGCGCGATGTAGGTGTAGAGGATGTTATGCGCCAACACGAAGGCCAGCACCACGAACAGCACCGAACGCACGCCCGCCAGGCGGAACACCTGCCCCAGCGAGCGCTGCTGGCTCGCCGTCTGCCCGGCGAAATCCGGCACCTTGATTCGCACCCAGAGCATCAGACCCAGCGCCAGAACGCTCATGATGCCGAAACACAGGCGCCAGCCCAGCAGTGTGCCGAGCGCGGTGCCGGCCGGCACGCCGAGTGCCAGCGCCACCGGCGTACCGACCATCGCGATGGCGATGGCCCGGCCTTTCTGGTGCTCGGGCACCATGCGCGCGGCGTAGCCCGCGATCAGCGCCCACAGCAGGCCGGCGGACATGCCGGCGAGAAAGCGCGCCACCAGCGTCAGGACATAGTTACCGGAGAGGGCGGTGAGGGTATTGGCGACGACGAAACCGGCAATCGCCACCAGCAGCAGCGGGCGCCGACGGAGGCCTTGGGTCAGGGTGGTCAGCGGGATCGCCGCCAGCAGCGAGCCGATCGCATAGACCGTGACAAGCTGCCCGGCCAGCGCCTCGGAAATCTCCAGGCCGGCGCTGATCTGCGGCAGCAAGCCGGCCGGCAGCGCTTCGGTCAGGACCGTGACGAAACCTGCCAGCGCCAGGGCCAGGAGTGCGGCAATCGGTAAGGGGTGGTGTGTGGGATTGCTTGGTTGTGGCATGGGTATATATGCGTCTCGTGGTTGTGTGGAAGGGGTTCAGTGCTCTCAAGATCTTGCGCCGCTTGTGCGGCGCATCGCTGGCTTGCCAGCGATGGGGGAACCCCCGAAATGCACCTGCTGCACACGATAGAAACCCGGCGATTAAAGAAAAACCCGAGTAGAGTTCCTTGCTCTACGGACACAGGTGTCCGCAATCGAGGTGTTGTATGGACCGCTTGAATGGATTCGCCGTCTTCGTCCAGGTCGCGGAAACCCGAAGCTTTGTCGCGGCCGGCAGGCTGTTGGGCGTTTCAGCGTCCGCCGTCGGCAAGAGCGTGGCGCGTCTGGAAGAACGCCTGGGCGTTCGCCTGTTCCACCGCAGTACGCGCAGCGTCACGTTGACGGCGGAGGGTTCGCTGTTCCTTGAGCGCAGTCGGCGCATCCTGTCCGAAATCGAGGCGGCGGAGCTGGAGTTGTCCGAGGCCAGCGCCGCGCCACGCGGGCGGTTGCGCGTGAGCCTGCCGCTGGTGAGCCCGCTGGTGTTGCCGGTGCTCGCCGACTTTATGCGCGAGTATCCCGACATCGAACTGGACCTGGATTTCACCGACCGGCTGGTCGATGTGATCGAGGAGGGCTTCGACGCCGTGGTGCGTACAGGAGAACCCAGCGACTCGCGCCTGACCGCCCGCCGCCTGGGCGCCTTCCGCTCAATCCTGGTCGCCGCCCCCGCGTACCTGGCGCGCCGCGGTACGCCCCGGGCCCCTGAGGACCTGCTGCAACACACCTGTCTCCACTTCCGCTTTCCCTACAGCGGCAAGCTCGAACCCTGGACGCTGCAACTGGCGCCAGGCGCGGCCGAGTTGCAACTGCCCACCTCGATGATCTGCAACAACATCGAGACTCGGGTGCACTTCGTGCTGAAGGGGCTGGGCATCGCCTGCCTGCCGGACTTTTCCATCCGCGAGCTGCTTGCCGATGGCCAACTCGTGCCGGTGTTGGATGACCATGTGGGGCGCACGGGTGTGTTCAATGTGCTGTGGCCGGCGAGCAAGCACGCGTCGCCGAAAATCCGGGTGTTCGTCGATTACCTGTGCGCCCGGGTGTTTCCTGCACACGATACGGGCCGCTAAACCCCCGTCCGGGCGCTCTGGCGCCTGATATCGCCTGTTCGCTGTCCTGCCTTACGCCGCCTCGGGAATCCGGGGCGGCGTTTTTGTTTTGCACGCCTCTCAAGATTTTCGATTGACATGAATCACTATCTGATCGAGTATTTCGCTCGAGTGATTTATGTATATCGCACAGCGATACGGAGAATAAATTGTACGATCCACTGGTCAATGCGCACCCAGGCGTCGGATTGCCACATTCCGCGTCCTACTGGGTAGATACGGCGGGCACCGCACCGCAGGATGATGGGCCGGTTTCCGGGGCCATGGACGTTGAGGTCGCGATCATTGGCGCCGGTTACACGGGCTTGAGTTGCGCGCTGCACCTGGCCCGTGAGCACGGCATTCACGCCGTGGTCCTGGAAGCCAATCAGGTGGCCTGGGGCTGCAGCGGTCGCAATGGCAGCTTCGCCCGCATTTCCGGCGGCCGGGTGCCGCTGGCCGAACTGATCGAGCGTTATGGCGCCAGCACGGCCAAAGCCTATTTCGAGGAAATGTCGGCAGGCTTGAACACGGTGCGCGGGCTGATCCGTGAAGGGCAGATCGAGTGCGACGCGCAGCCGGACGGCGTGTTCAAGGTCGCCAGTCATGCTGGGCATGTGGCGGCGCTCAAACGCGAAGTCGGCCTCTATAACGACGTCTTGAACTACGGCGCCAGCTTTGTCGAAGCGGCGCAGGTGCACGGGGTGCACAGCGGTGCGGAGGCATTCGGGGCGCTGTACATGCCGGACGGTTTTTCCATGCACCCGTTGAAGCTGGCCTGGGGCATCCAGCGCCTGGCCCGCGAAGCCGGGGCCAAGGTCCATGTGGCCTCGCCGGTGACCGACTGGCACAGCGACAACGGCCGGCACCGGCTGGTGACGCCGGGCGGCGTGGTGACCGCCCGCCGCGTGGTGGTGGCCACCAACGGCTATACCTCCGGCGCGCTGAACAAGGCCACGGCTGGACGGGTACTGCCCGTTCACTCGCAGATCATCGTGACGCGGCCACTGACGGCCGACGAAAAACGCCAGAGCCTGGCCGGCAGCGAATGCATGTTCGACACCCGCAACCTGCTCTCGTATTACCGCCGCTTGCCGGACGACCGCATTCTGTTCGGCGGCCGCAGCGCCATCACCGGCCGCGACGCGGAAAACCCGCGCCATCGGCAAAACCTGCACGACGCGCTGTGCCGCAAGTTCCCCGCATTGCAGGGCATCGAGGTGGATTACAACTGGGGCGGCTGGGTGGCGGTCAGCGAAAACTCCCTGCCGTTCATTTGCCGCGTGCCAGGCCTGGACAACGTGTTCTCCGGCGGCGGTTATGCCGGCAGCGGCGTGTCGTTCTCGGTGCAGACCGGCAAGCGCCTGGCGCAGATGGTGGCCGGTGACGAGCAGCCCACGGGCATCGATTTTCTCCATCAGAGCCCGAGGCGTTTTCCGTTTCAGCCGTTCCTGCGGATCGGCCAGCGAATGGCCTACGCCTGGTACCGTTTCAAGGATGCGCAATAAGCAGCGAGACAGGCCCGGAGTGGCCAGCGAGGCAGACGAGCAACGTCTCCCGGTATAACAACAGCAACAGGGGCAGCAACGCCCGGCGTTCGATTCAACTGTCTAATTACAATAACCTCAGGAGTTGAAAATGCGATCAACCAACAAGCGAATGGCGGGGCTGGCATTGGCCCTGTCCTTGTGTGCCGTGGCCCAGGTGCAGGCCGCGGGGAGCGTGACCTTTGCCGGCTGGGGCGGCGCGCTGCAGGACGCCGAACGCAAGGCGTACCTCAAGCCCGCGGAAGAAGCGCTGGGCATCAAGATCCAGGAAGACAACATGGATGGCCTGGCCGCCGTGCGCGCCCAGGTGATGTCGGGCAAGCCCAAGTGGGACGTTGTCGAGCTGGCGTCCAACGATTGCGTACTGGCGCAAGAGCAGGGGCTGACCGAGCCGCTGGACTACTCGGTGATCAGCACCGAAGGCGTGGCGGCGAACTTCTACGGCAAGAACTGGATCGCCAGCAATGCCTATTCCACCGTGCTGGCCTGGGCCAACGATGCCGGCGCCAACACGCCGAAAACCTGGAAAGCCTTCTTCGACCCCGAGGTGAAAGCCTCGCGTTCGATGTACCGGCAGCCCTACACCACGCTCGAACTGGCGTTGATTGCCGACGGCGTATCGCCCAAGGCGCTGTACCCGCTGGATGTCGACCGGGCCTTCAAGGTGCTCGAACGTATCAAGCCGCAAGTCATCAACTGGTGGCGCAGCGGCACCGACTCCGCGCAACTGCTGCGTAGCCGTGAAGTGGACGCGCTGGCGATCTGGGCCTCGCGGGTCGATGAGTTGAAGCAGTCCGGCGATGACGTCGACTACACCTACGACCATGCCTTGCTCGACTACGATTGCGTGGTCGTGCCCAAAGGCGCGCCGAACAAAGCGCTGGCAATGAAGCTGATCGCCGAAATCATGAAGCCGCACAGCCAGGCGACCCTGGTGACCCTGATCCCCAACCCGCCGATCAACGTCAAGGCCTATGACACCGGGATCATCCCCGCCGCCATGGCCGCGACGCTGCCGACGGCGCCGGCCAACCTCGACAAGGTGGTGTTCTTCGACCCGGTCTGGTGGCAGGCGCATCAGGCTGAAGTACAACGTCGTTTCGACCTGTTCATCCAGAATTGACAAGGCGGCCACTATGAAGACTCTCAAGAAAAGCCTGTTCCAGGGGGCCGTCGTCGCCGCGTTGACGATGGCCGCGAGTTCCGCGGTGCTGGCCGACAGCCTGACCTTCTCCGGTTGGGGCGGCGCGTTGCAGGACGCCGAGCGCAAGGCCTACCTCGAGCCCGCCGCCAAGGCGCTGGGCATCACCATCAAGGAAGACAACATGGACGGCCTCGCCGCCGTTCGTGCCCAGGTCATGTCGGGCAAGCCGAAGTGGGATGTGGTGGAACTGGGCAGCACCGAGTGCGCCCAGGCCCAGCAGGAAGGGCTGGCCGAGCCGTTGGACTATTCGGTGATCGATGCCACCCATGTCGACAAATCGGTGGTCGCCAGCCACTGGATCGCCAGTCACGCCTACGCCACCGTCGTGGCCTGGGCCGAAGACAGCGGCGCGCCGGTAGCGAAAAACTGGCAGCAATTCTTCGATCCGCAGGTCAAGGGCGCCCGTGCCCTCTACCGTCAGCCCTGGCTGACCATGGAAGCGGCGTTGCTCGGCGATGGCGTGGCGCCAAAAGACCTGTACCCGCTGGATGTCGAGCGGGCGATCAAGGTGCTCACCCGGATCAAGCCGCAGGTCGCCAACTGGTGGAGCGCGGGCGCCGATTCGGCGCAGTTGCTGCGCAGCCGCGAGGTGGATTTCCTGGCGATCTGGAACGGTCGCGTCGCCGAGGTCAAGGCCAGCGGCGACAAGGTCAATTACAGCTTCGACGGCGCGCTGTTGAGCCATGACTGCCTGATCGTGCCCAAGGGCTCGCCCAACAAGGCGCTGGCGATGAAGCTGATCGCCGAGATCATCAAGCCTGAAAGCCAGGCGGCCCTGGCCACGCTGATCCCGTATTCGCCGGTGAATGCCAAGGCCTACGAGCTGCCGGTGATTACCGAGGAACTGGCCGCGCGCCTGCCGACCTCGCCGCAGAACATCGACAAGGTGGTCACGGTGTCGCCCGAGTGGTGGGTGGCGAATCAGGAAGCGGTGCGCCAGCGGTTCGCCTTGTTCCTCGCCAATTGATCCACCGCGGGTGATGTGAGAAGTGGGGTGGGGCGCCCTGGGCCCCCACCTTCGATAAAAAGGACGCTGGACGTCCGATCTGTGCCGAGTGTGAGCATGTCCGAAGACGCTAAACTTTCGATGTCCATCGACATTGAAAACCTGACCAAGACCTACGACAGCTTTGCTGCGTTGGATGATGTCTCGCTGTCGATCAAGAGCGGCGAATTCCTCTCCTTGCTCGGTTCTTCCGGTTCCGGCAAGACCACCTTGCTGATGGCCCTGGCCGGGTTCGTCCGACCCGACGCCGGGAGTATTCGCTTCGGCGGTCGCGAGATGATCTTCGAGCCGCCGCACAAGCGCGACGTCGGCATGATGTTCCAGAGCTACGCGCTGTTCCCGCACATGAACGTGTTCCAGAACGTCGCCTACCCGCTGAAGCTGCGCGGCTACAGCCGTGCCGACATTCGCCAGCGGGTCGAGCAGGCGCTGGCCACGGTGGAGCTGGATCACCTGATCGAGCGCGGTATCACCGAAATGTCCGGTGGTCAGCGCCAGCGCATCGCCCTGGCCCGTGCCATCGTCTTCGAACCGAAGATTCTGTTGATGGACGAGCCGCTTTCGGCCCTCGACAAACGCCTGCGCGAAACCATGCAACTGGAATTGCGCCGCCTGCACGAGCGCCTGGGCATGACCGTGGTCTACGTCACCCACGACCAGCGCGAAGCCCTGACCATGTCGGACCGCATCGCGGTGATGAGCAAGGGCCGGATTCGCCAGATCGACACGCCGATCAACCTCTACGAGCGCCCGGCGAACCGTTTCATTGCCGAGTTCGTCGGCGAGTCGTCCTGCCTGCCGGTCACCCTGCAGGACGGCAAGGTGCAGTTCCAGGGCCGCCCGTTGCGTGCCGCCGGCATCGCCGCTGGACTGAAGAACCCGAGCCTGGTGGTGCGCCCGGAAAAACTGCAGTTCGTGACCGCCAACGCCGCCGACTACAACCTGCTGCACGGCAACGTCACCGACGTGATTTTCCAGGGCGAAAGCCAGTTGGTGCAGATTGACCTGGGGCAGGGCATGGCTGTGGCGATCCGCCAGCCCACCCGCAGTTCCGAAAGCGGCCGCCTGCCGGCCCGTGGCGAGAGCGTGGTGCTCGGCCTGCACCTGCAAGACACCCTGGTGGTGGGAGACGAGCAATGAGCGGCGGCGGATCGGTTGCGCGCAATGCGCGCGAGCTGCGCAGCGCGGAACGGCGGCAACGCTGGTTCCTGTTCGGCTCCGGGCTGCCGGCGCTGTTGCTGGTACTGCTGACCTTCGTGCTGCCGATCGGCTGGCTGTTCTGGCTGTCGCTGTTCGATGCCAATGGCCAGTTGACGGTGGAGAACTACACCCGGCTGCTGGAGCCGATCTATGTGCTGACGTTCGTGCAGACCTTCAAGATCAGCATCCTCGTCACCATTGTGTGTGTGCTGATCGGCTACCCCTACGCCTATTTCATGATCAAGGGCCCGCGCTGGCTGGCCAACCTGGCGATGGGCCTGTTGCTGGTGTCGCTGTGGACCTCGCTGCTGGTGCGCACGTACGCCTGGCTGATCATTCTGCAGCGTCGCGGCATGGCCAATGACTTGCTGATGAGTCTGGGCCTCACCGACGCGCCGCTGCCGCTGGTGCACAACCTGACCGGCACGGTGATCGGCATGGTGCACATCATGCTGCCGTTCATGATCCTGCCGCTGTTCGCCGCGATGAAGAGCATCGACCCAATCTACAACCAGGCCGCCGCAGCCTTCGGCGCGTCGCCGTCGCGGGCCTTCCGCGATGTGTTCCTGCCGCTGTCGCTGCCGGGCCTCGCCGCGGGCGCGACCCTGGTGTTCGTCATCACCCTCGGTTTCTACGTCACCCCGGCATTGCTGGGCGGCGGCAAGGTGCAGATGATCTCGATGCGGATCGAGAGCGATGTGTCGATGTACGCCAACTGGGGCGCGGCCTCGTCGCTGGGTGTGGTGCTGCTGGTGGCCACCCTGCTCATGCTGTTTATCGTCAAGAGGAGCGCGGGCCTTGGCCGGCGCAGCGAGTGAGATCATGGCCCGACTGAAACAAGCCCTGACGGACGCGCTGCGCGCCTCCTGGCTGTACCTGCTGGTGCTGGTGACGATGCTGTTCCTGGTGCTGCCGACGCTGATCGTGATCCCGATGTCGTTGTCCGATGCGCGCTACCTGAACTTCCCGCCGAAGTCCTTCAGCATCGAGCCGTTCTTCAGCTATTTCGCCTCGCTGGAATGGCGCGCGGCAACCACGGTCTCGCTCATCACCGCGACCCTGACCATGCTGTTGGCGACAACCCTGGGCACCGCGGCGGCGTATTCGCTGCACGTCACCCAGTCGCGGCTTTCGGGGGTGCTGCGCGGCCTGTTGATGGCGCCGATGATCGTCCCGACCATCTTCATCGCCATTGGCCTGTTCTTCGTCTATGCGCGGCTCGACCTGAACAACACCATCCCCGGCCTGGTGCTGGCGCATACGCTGCTGGCCTTGCCCTACGTGGTGATCAACGTCAGTGCCGGGCTGCGCAGCTACGACATGACCCAGGAACAGGCGGCCTGCATCCTCGGCGCCACCCGGTTGCGGGCGTTTTTCGACGTGACCTTGCCGCAGATCCGCTTTTCGGTGATCGCCGCGGCGATGTTCGCCTTCGCCATTTCCCTTGATGAAGCGGTGATCTCGCTGTTCATCAGTGGCGGCGACAGCTCCACCCTGACCAAGCGCATGTTCAGCTCGCTGCGCTCGGAGATCGACCCGCTGATCGCTGTGGTCGCGACGCTGATGACCCTGCTGTCGATCATCATGCTGTGCATCAGCATCATGGCCCAGCGCAAGGCCCGGAGGAACGCCGCATGAGCCGCCGCGTCAACCTGCGCCTCGGGCATGCCGCCACGGCGAGCGTCGAGTTCTTCTGGAATGGCCGTGCGCTACAGGGTCGCCAGGGCGAGAGCGTGGCGGCTGCGCTGCTGGCCAACGGTATTCGCACCTTGGCCTGGAGCCGCAAATCACACCGGCCGCTGGGCTATTCCGGCAACTACGTCGCTGGCGTGCTGGCGCGGGTCAACGGCGTGCCGAACGTGCGCCTGGACCTGCTGCCGGTCAGCGCCGGCGCACGGGTGGAGATGCAGAATTGCTGGCCCACCCCGGCGTTCGACCTGTTGCGGCTGTCGCGGCTGATCCCGGCGGGCTGGATTCAGGGCGGTTTCGAACACACCAACCTGGTGCCCAGCGGCACGGCGCTGTTCCAGCGCTGGGAGGCGCTGCTGGCGTTTCTCGCCGGGGCCGCCAAACCGGCGGAGCGCACCGGCGAAGTCGCCGTGCCGCCAGCGCGGCACATGAGCGCGGAGCTGTTGGTGATTGGTGGCGGGCCGGCCGGCTGTGCTGCGGCCAATCAGGCGGCGGCCGGCGGACGTGATGTGTTGCTGGTGACCCGCGGCCAGTCGCTGGCCCGTTTTGCCTGCGCCGCGGGCGTGGCCCGGCCGGTGCTGGACCCACGGGTGCGCCTGGTGACGGGCGTCGAAGTGTTCGGTGCCTACCGTGAAGGCGAGCTGCTGCTTGCCGCGCCTGAAGACCCAGCGCAAGGCGCGCTGGCCCTTGAGGCGGATGAAGTGATTCTGGCCAGCGGCCGCCGCGCTTGCCCGCCCGTGGTTCCGGGCATGTGGCTGCCCGGAGTGATGGAGGTACGCACGGCGCTGATCATGGCCCATCAACAGGCGGTGGCGCCGGGCGCACGGGTGGTGGTGGTCGGCAATGGCGACCAGCAGGTGGTGGCCAGCCGTTTGGGCGAACTGGGCGTGAACGTGGTGGCCGCGCTGCCGGTGGCCGGGCTGCGCCGGGTAGTGGGGCACCACCAGGTCACGGCGGCGCTGTTCGACGAAGCGATTCCGTGCGATGCGCTGGTTCATGCCGGTCCGTGGTTGACCGAAGCCAGCCTGACCTTCCAGAGTCGCGCCGAAGGTTTGCTGCAATTGCGCGAGCAACGCCAGAGCCGTCTGCGTACCGTGGGTTCAGCGAGCGAAACCGATCAGCCGTTGCCGGTGGCCGCGCGATCGCGGCACGCGGCGTTGTTGTGCCCGTGCTTCGACGTGTCCTGTCATGAAGTCGAGGCCCTGATCGCCCAGGGCATTACCGACCTGGAAGTGATCAAGCGCCTGACGTCCTGCGGCATGGGCCCGTGTCAGGGACAACCTTGTTGGGATTTGTTGCGGGCGCTGGTCAGTGCCCGCAGCGGCATCGCCCTGGCGGCGCTGGCCCGGCCGACGCTGCGCCCGCCACGCCGTGCCTTGACCGTTGCCCAGGCCGCCGGCCTGGCTGCGGTTGTCGAGCCACTGCAATGAATGCCGTCAAGCCATTGCCTGGCAAGGCATCGATCATCATCGTCGGCGCGGGCATCCAGGGCCTGTCGCTGGCGTTCAACCTGACCGAACTGGGCGTGCGCGACATTCTCGTGCTCGATGCCGGTTACTGGCAGGGCGGCGCTTCAGGCCGCAACGGCACGCTGATTCGCGGCGCGTTCAGTTCGCCGGAGTGGACGCGCTTCTTTGCCCATTCCTGCCACCTGTGGCAGGGGCTGTCGAAACGCCTGGGCGAGAACGTCATGTATTCGCGCCGCGGCTACACCATGGTCGGCGAGCGGGACACCACGGCGGCGCTGCTGGAACGCACGCGGCAAGTGCACAAGGATTGCGGCATCACCTCCGGCCTGCTGAGCCCGGCGCAACTGCGCGAAGTGCTGCCGGCCCTGGCCCACGAACGGGTGAGCGCGGCCTTGCACCTGCCCGACAGTGGCGTGGCGCCGCACCATGCCGCCATGCATGCCTATCGGCAGGCGTGCGAGGCACGCGGAGTGACCATCCACTACCGCACCGAGGTCACCGCCATCGACCAGAGCGCCGGGCGGATTTCCGGGGTGAGGGTAGGGCAGCAGTGGATTGCCAGCGACACCGTGGTCCTCGCCGGCGGCGCCGAAAGCAATCGCCTGGCGCAATTGGCGGGGGTGGCGCTGGACGGTTACCCGATGCGCCTGGAAGCCATGGCGCTGGAGCCGACCCGGCCTTTGATTGGTCCTGCCGTCGCGCTGCTGGATCGGCTCTGCTACATGCACCAGACTGCGCGCGGCGAAGTGGTGGGCGGCGCCGAAGTCGCTGAACGGCCACAGCACACCTTGAATGCCGATGTGCCAGTAATGGCGGCGACGGCACGGGCGTATCTGGAGATGTTTCCGCAGTTGGGCCATGCGCGGATCTTGCGTCAATGGGCCGGCCTGGTGCATATCTCCAAGGATTTCGGGCCTCTGTTGGGGGCCCATCAGCAACTGCCGGGGCTGTTTGTCAGCGCGGGCTGGTGTTACGGCCATGCCGGTGCACCGGCCGCCGGGGAATTACTGGCCAAGGCCATCGTCAGCGGCGAGGTGGATGAGCGCATGCGCCCCTTCGCCGTGGACAGGTTTGAACGCAACGCGCCGGTCGTGGAACCTGGCATTGTCTTGAGTCATTTCGAATGAAACACAGCGTTGAAAGCACCGTGATAACCGCGTTTTTCGCGGCAAAAACAAGGAAAACCCCATGAGTACTGCAGAAGACTCGCCACTGTTCATTACTGCTTTGTCCAAGGGGCTGGCGATCCTGACGGCGTTCCGTGCCGGACGCCCGAGCATGAGTCTGATCGAATTGGCCGAGGCGACGGGGCTGAACAAAAGCACCGTGCAACGTTCGGCCTTCACCCTCGAAGCGCTGGGTTACCTGTACAAGGAGCCCGTGACCAAGCGCTTGCGCCTGGCGCCCAAGTCACTCGACCTGGGCACCGGCTACCTGCAGACCAGCGAGTTGATCGAGCGTGCCAACCCGTACCTGCACGAACTCAACCGCAACGTCGAGGAAAGCTGCAACCTGCTTGAACCGTGCGGGCTGGACATGCTCTACGTCGCCCGTTTCCCGAGCCACAAGCAGATCGCCATTCATATGCCGCTGGGCCGCCACCTGCCGATGTACTGCACCTCGGCGGGCCGCGCTTACCTGGCCGCACTGCCGGAGGCGGAAGCGGACGCGATCCTGATCGCCTCCGAGCGCCAGGGCTACACCGCGAGCACGGTCACCGACCTGGACGCCTTGCGCACGATGGTCGCCGAGGCCCGCCGCGAAGGCTATGCCTACGCCCAGGAAGAGTATTTCGCCGGCGATATCAGCGTCGCCGCCGCAGTGGTCAACGCTGATGGCTATCCTCTGGGAGCGGTCAACATCTCCGTTCCCTTCAGTCGCTGGAACCTGGAAGACGCGCGCAAGCAACTGGCACCTAAAGTGATCAATACCGCGCGCACCATCGCCAGCGCGACACGCAGTTTACGTCCCGTGGGCTAGCGCCCCGGGCAGCACCTTTCGACCCGCACACACCGTCGCCAGCCCAGGCTGGCGGTATAGGTGCCCAATTGCCCGAAAACCGGGTGGATGTATCAGGAGAGAGCGATGAGTCAAACCATGAAGGCTGCCGTTCTGCACGGCGTCGGCGAGCCCCTGCGTATCGAACAGGTCCCGATTCCGCAGCCTGGCCCGGGCGAACTGTTGATCCGCATCGTCGCCTGTGGCGTCTGCCACAGCGACCTGCATGCCATGGACGGTGACTGGTCGGACCTGCCGACCTTGCCGCTGATTCCCGGCCATGAAATCACCGGCCATGTCGTTGCCCACGGCGAAGGCGTCAGCGAGCCGGCGATCGGCACCGCGGTCGGCATGCCGTGGATGTACAGCGCCTGTGGCACCTGCGAATTCTGCCTCGGCGGCATGGAAACCATCTGCGAGCGCCGCGAATCCACCGGCTACAGCAAGCAGGGCGGGTATGCCGAATACATGGTTGCCCCGGCCGCGTTCGTCGCCAGCATTCCGCCCACTGTCGATCTCTATGCCTTGGCGCCGATCCTCTGCGCGGGCGTCACCACCTACCGTGGCCTGATGCGCTCGCGTGCCCGGCCGGGACAGTGGGTCGCGGTCATGGGTATTGGCGGCCTCGGCCATGTGGCGGTGCAGTACGCCATTGCCATGGGCCTGCGTGTAGCGGCCATCGATGTGTCCGCCGACAAGCTCGAACTGGCCCGCAGCTATGGCGCCGAATGCCTGATCGATGCCCTCGACAACCCGGTCGAAACCCTCAAACAACAGATTCCCGGCGGCGTCCACGCCGTGCTGGTGACCGCCACCGCGAATGCCGCGTTCGAGCAGTCGGTGAAGATGCTGCGCCCCGGCGGCACGGCGGTGTTCATCGGCCTGCCGGGCGGCGACGCCGACACCGTGCGCGCCTCTATCTCGGCCATCAGCGGCTGGGAGCTGTCGATCACCGGTTCCAATATCGGCACCCGCCAGGACCTCAACGAAGCGGTGGCCTTCGCCGCCCGCGGCCAGGTGAAAGCGCAGGTCAGCCTCGAACGCCTGGACGATATCAACGACATCTTCGCCCGTATGCGCAAAGGCCAACTGGTCGGTCGCACCGTGCTGAAAATCGCCTGATCCAACCCCTTTGTCCTCAACAGGAGTCACCTTCATGACCATCACCCGCCTGCAACCCAACCCCGGCCTGCTCAGCCACGCGCTGGTGCACAACGGCATTGTCTACATCACCGGCCAGGTGCCGGCCGACCGCACCCAGGACGTTTCCGGCCAGACCGCCCAGGTGCTGGCGCGCATCGACGCGCTGCTGGCCGAGGCCGGTTCTGACAAGTCGCACATTCTGTTCGCGCAGATCTGGCTCAAACATGCCGTGCAGGACTTCGCCGCGATGAACGCGGTCTGGCGCGAGTGGGTGCCGCAGGACGCGCTACCGGCGCGGGCGACCGTAGAGGCCAATATGGCGGCGGACAACATCCTGGTGGAAATCGCCCTGCAGGCGGCGGTCAAGGCCTGAGTCAGCCATTCACTACCTGCCGGCGAGAGGTCTCGTCCGGCACTGGAGAGTTTTCAATGAGCAGTATCGTTCCCCATCTGATCAACGGCGCACGCGTGCAGGGCACGGGGCGCACCGCGGATGTCTACAACCCGTCCACCGGCGCCGTGGTCCGGCAAGTGGCGCTGGCCGACAACGCCACCCTGCAGCAGGCGATCGACGTCGCCCGCGCCGCGTTCCCGGCCTGGCGCAATACGCCACCGGCCAAGCGCGCGCAGGTGATGTTCCGCTTCAAGCAACTGCTGGAGCAGAACGAAGCGAAGATCTCGCAACTGATCAGCGAGGAACACGGCAAGACCCTGGAAGATGCCGCCGGCGAACTCAAGCGCGGTATCGAAAACGTCGAGTTCGCCTGTGCCGCGCCGGAACTGCTCAAGGGCGACTACAGCCGCAACGTCGGGCCGCATATCGATGCCTGGACCGACCTGCAGCCGGTGGGCGTGGTGGCGGGCATCACGCCGTTCAACTTCCCGGCCATGGTGCCGCTGTGGATGTACCCACTGGCGATCGTCTGCGGTAACTGCTTCATCCTCAAACCGTCCGAGCGCGACCCGAGTTCCACCCTGTACATCGCCGAACTGCTGATCGAGGCCGGCCTGCCCAAGGGCGTGATGAGCGTGGTGCATGGCGACAAGGAAGCGGTGGACGGCCTGATCCAGTCGCCGCACGTCAAAGCCTTGAGCTTTGTCGGCTCGACGCCAATTGCCGAGTACATCTACAGCGAAGGCACCAAGCGCGGCAAACGCGTGCAGGCGCTGGGCGGGGCGAAGAACCATGCGGTGCTGATGCCCGATGCCGACCTGGACAATGCCGTTGGTGCTTTGATGGGCGCGGCCTATGGCTCGTGCGGCGAACGCTGCATGGCGCTGTCGGTGGCGGTGTGTGTCGGCGACGCCATCGCCGACGCCCTGGTGACCCGCCTGGTGCCCGAAGTGCGCGCCCTGAAAATCGGCGCCGGCACCTCCACGGGCCTGGACATGGGCCCGCTGGTGACCGGCGCGGCGCGGGACAAGGTCAAGGGCTACATCGACGCCGGCGTCGCCCAGGGTGCCAGCCTGCTGGTGGACGGTCGCGACCTGGTGGTGGAAGGCAATGAAAACGGCTTCTTCGTCGGCGGCACGCTGTTTGACCGGGTGACCGCGCAGATGAGCATCTACACCGACGAAATCTTCGGCCCGGTGCTGTGCATCGTCCGTGTCGGCAGCCTGGAAGAAGCCATGCAACTGATCAACGATCACGAGTACGGCAACGGCACCTGCATCTTCACCCGCGACGGTGAAGCGGCGCGGCTGTTCTGCGATGAAATCGAAGTCGGCATGGTCGGCGTCAACGTGCCGTTGCCGGTGCCGGTGAGCTACCACAGCTTCGGCGGCTGGAAGCGTTCGCTGTTCGGTGACCTGCACGCCTACGGCCCGGACGGCGTGCGTTTCTACACCCGCAAGAAAGCCATCACCCAGCGCTGGCCACGCCGCGCCAGCCATGAGGCGGCGCAGTTCGCGTTCCCCAGCAACGGTTGAGTTAGCCGCCCCATTCACCCGGGTGAGGGCGTTGTCCTCACCCGGCGTCCCAGCCAAACGAGAAAAACCATGAACAATGCGCTCAAGTTCTACATCGACGGCCAATGGACCGATGCCCGCTCCGGCAACACCCTGGAGGTCATCGACCCGTCCACCGAACAGGCCTTCACCACCATTTCCGTGGGCAACGCGGCGGACGTCGACGACGCGGTCAGCGCCGCGGCCAAGACCTTTCCGGCGTTTTCGGTGACCAGCGTCAGCGAACGTCTGGCACTGCTCAAGGAGATCCTGCGGGTTTACAACCTGCGCTACGAAGACCTGGTCAAGGCCGTGAGCCAGGAGATGGGCGCGCCGCTGCATTTCGCCCGTGACGCGCAGATCTGGAGCGGCCGCGCGCACCTGGAATCGACCATCAGCGCCCTGGAAAACTTCACGTTCAGCGAGTCCCATGGCAGCACCCGGGTGGTCCGCGAAGCGATTGGCGTGTGTGCCCTGATCACCCCCTGGAACTGGCCGCTGAACCAGATCGTCTGCAAGGTCGCGCCGGCCATCGCCGCCGGCTGCACCGTGGTGCTCAAGCCCAGCGAAATCGCGCCGCTGACCGGGATTATCTTCGCCGAGATCCTGCACGAGGCGGGTGTTCCGGCCGGGGTGTTCAACCTGCTCAACGGCACCGGGCCTGGCGTCGGCCAGCACCTGGCGAGCCACCCGAAGGTCGACATGGTGTCGTTCACCGGCTCGACCCGCGCCGGCATCAGCGTCGCCAAGGTGGCGGCCGACACGGTCAAGCGCGTGGCCCAGGAACTGGGCGGCAAGTCGGCGAACATCCTGCTTGAAGATGCCGATTTCGACGTGGCGGTAGCCAAGGGCGTTCAGGGCTGCTTCTCCAACTCCGGGCAATCGTGCGATGCGCCGACCCGCATGCTGGTGCCGGCTGCGCAACATGCCCGCGCCCTGGAAATTGCCCGGCAGACCGCCGAGCAACTGGTGACCGGCAGCCCGCTGGAGGCCAGTACCAACCTCGGCCCGGTTATCAGTGAAGCGCAGTTCGCGAAGATTCAGGGCCTGATCGCCACCGGCATCGACGAAGGCGCAACCCTGGTGGCGGGTGGTCTGGGCCGTCCCGAGGGCCTGGAAAAGGGTTACTACGTGCGGCCCACCGTGTTCGGCAACGTAACGCCGCAGATGACCATCGCTCGCGAAGAAATCTTCGGCCCCGTGCTGTCGATCATTCCCTACGAAAACGAAGAGCAGGCCATCGAAATCGCCAACGACACCGTCTACGGCCTGGCGGCCTACGTGCAGTCGACCGATAGCGAACATGCTCGCCGCGTGGCGGGGCGCATGCGTGCTGGGTCGGTGTACCTGAATTACCCGAACTGGGACACTTTTGCGCCGTTCGGTGGTTACAAGCAGTCGGGCAACGGCCGTGAATACGCGGGCTGGGGCATCCACGACTTCCTTGAAATCAAGGGTGTGGTTGGCTGGGGCAACTGATCGTTGGCAAGCCAACTCCCACAGGCGCGCTGCAACCCTTGTGGGAGCCGGCTTGCCGGCGCTCGCTCTCAAGCCGCCTGGTGACCATTTGCGAAACAGGCCCATTAACTGAACTTGAATATTTTCAAGTTGCGCCAAAGTTTGTAGCGAACAAGGCAGTCTAGTTACCTTTGAATTAGTTATTTTGAACCGCCAAGTGCCGCCTCTATAGTGTGTTGCCATTAAATTTCAATAAGGAAGTTTCATGTTTCAACGCATTGTGCTGGCCTCGGTTTTAATTGCATTGACGGGTTGTGCCAGCGCGCCACTCCCTTCCGTCCACACCAAGGATCCGGCCAGTTCGACCCTGCAAGGTGACCCGACCCGGCCGGCAGAGGCGAAGTGGTTGCGCACGGAGTTGTATTTCTCGCTGGGGCGAGTCGGGGGCGGAGCCCAGGAGGTCATCAGTCCCGCGCAGTGGCAGGCTTTTCTCGATACTGAAGTGACGCCGCGCTTTCCTGCGGGTTTCAGTGTTCTGGATGCCTATGGGCAATGGCGTGACCAAGGCGCGAAGGAACCTGAGCGGCTGTTGACCAAGGTGATTGTGAAGTTGCATGAAGACAATGCGCAGAATGCCGAACGCATCGAAGCGATTCGTCTTGCCTGGAAGCGGGTGACTGGCGATCTTTCTGTGCTGAAGGTGTCGCAGCCTGCGCAGATTTCATTCTGATTGAAGTTGCCGGATATTTAGTCGATAGTTTTTCTGGGTTCTCAAGAGCGAGCGCCGCTTATGCGGCGCTTCGCGAGCAAGCTCGCTCCTACAAGGGGGTGTAATGCACCATGGCAAAAATGTAGGGGCGAGCGGCGCGGATACCCATTCTAGAAACCGTATGTCACCTTCGCGTAGTAATACGCGCCGTTGCTACCCAGCGGCGACAGTACGTCATGGGGCAAGTTTCCGCCGTAGTTGATGTCGTTGTTGGAGCGCTCCGGGTATTGGTCGGTGAGGTTGTTGGCGCCCACGGTGACATCGAAGGTCGGGGTGAACTTGTATTGCACTTCCGCATCCAGTTGCCAGTCGGTGCCGTAAGTCTGCTGGGGCTGCGAGTCGCCGAAGTCGAACACTCGGGTGGTCTTGCCATGGCGGGTCAGGCGGCCCAGCAATCCCCAGTGCTGGCTGGTCCAGTTGGCCGAGAGGATGAAGCGGTCCTTGGGCGCGGCGTCGGTCAGGGTGTTGCGCTCCTCGACACCTACCAGCGCATCGTTGCCAATGCCCAGCGCGGTGAGTTGCGACGGGGTGCCCTTGGTTTTGACGACCTTGGTGTCGTTGTAGGTATAGGCCGTGGTAATGCCCAGTTCCCCCTCCAACAGCGGCTGGTGATAGTTGAGCACCAGTTCCGCGCCATTGGTGCGGGTGTCGGCGGCGTTGGTGAAGAAGTTGACGTCGTGCACGCCCGTCACACCAAACTGGTTGTTGATGAACTGTTCGAGGGCGTCGCTGCCGATGCGCTGGGACAGGGTGATGCGGTCTTTCACGGCGATATGGAAGATGTCCAGCGACGCATCGAAACGCTCGCTCAACTGCGCGGTCAGGCCCAGGCTGAAGTTCTTCGAGGTTTCCGGGACCAGCGCTTGAGCGCCCAGTGCCTGGGCGATCGGATCATTGACCGAGAGCACCTGCACATCGGTGAGCGTGCCACCGTCGCCGAAGTTGCTGGTGGTGTGCTGGAAGCCGACCTGTGCCAGCGACGGCGCGCGGAAGTTGTTCGACACCGCGCCGCGCAATGCCCAGTTTTCAGTGAGGCGATAGCGCCCGCTGAGCTTGCCGGTCAGTTTGCTGCCGGCATCGTCGTAGCGTTCCCAGCGTGTGGCAGCATCGACGAACAGCCGGTCGGTCAGGTCGGCGGAAAGCTCGGCATAGGTGCCGAACACATTGCGGTCCAGATCGGCCTCTTCATCAGGACGCAGGCCGTTGGCGCCGTCCGCGCCACTGCCGGTGTAGGACGCCGCGTCGCCCGCGGTGGTCAGGTAGTTCTCGTAGCGGTATTCGGCGCCCGCGGCGAACACGAAGGGGCGGTTGGCGATGCGCAGTTCACGGCTGAAGTCGAAGTTGGCCGTGGTCTGGCGCAGCTCGTATTGGCCGGTGTCGAAGCGGGTGGGCGAGTCCGCGCCGAGGCTGACGTTGAGGGTGCGCCGCGCGGCTGAATCAAAGTGGTTGCGGCCGTGGGTGATGCTGCTGTCGAAGTCCCAGTCTTCACCGATCAGGCCTTTGATCCCCGCAGTGGCGGAGAGGTCCTTGTTGGTGCCGAGGGACTGGGGAAGGTAGCCATTGGGATAGAACTGCGGTTGCTCGTAGGGGTAGCGGTAGAACTGCGCGCCGGTGGTGTGGCGTTCGTTGAACGTACCGAAGGAATACGCCTTGGCCTCGCCGATCGGCAGCGCACCGTTGAACCACAGGTTGACGTCCCGCGCCGATCCGTCGCCCTTGGCATAGTTGATCTGGCCCGGCGTGTCGGCGAAGCCGTCGAAGCCGGCGCGCTCGGTCGGGTTGCGGTCCTTGTATTCGGCGCCGCCGCGAATGAAGCCGCCATCCTCGCCCAGGCGGGTGCCGATCTTGGCCGTGGTGATGGTGTTCTGGCCGTCGGTGGTGGTTTTGTCGATGGCGTCCTGGTGCGTGTGGTAGGCGCCGAAGGTGCTGGAGACTTCACCGCCTTCTGGCGCGTCATCGAGAATGATGTTGATCACCCCGGCGATGGCGTCGGAGCCATATTGCGCGCCGGCGCCGTCGCGCAGCACTTCGATGCGCTTGATCGCGCTGATGGGAATGGAGTTGAAGTCGACCGGCGCGGTGCCGCGACCGGTTTTCGATGAATCGCTGACCAGCGCCGAGGTGTGACGGCGCTTGCCATTGACTAGCACCAGCACCTGGTCGGGGCTCATGCCACGCAGTTGCGCGGCCCGGATGTGGTCGGCGCCGCCGGAGTTCGACTGGCGCGGCATGCTGAACGACGGCAGCAAGGTCTGCAGGGCCTGGCCCAGTTCGCCGTTGCTGGCACCCGTGGCCTTGAGGTCTTGTGCGGTCAGCACATCCACTGGCACGGGCGAATCGAGCACGGTGCGCGCAGTGCCACGCGTACCGGTCACCAGCACGGTATCCAGCCGTTTCGTATCATCCACGGCCCCCGTGGATTCATCGGCGTGAACGTTCATTTGAGTCAATGCCGACACGACAGCGACAGCGAGCATTGAAAGGCGGTGATGCATGAAACAGCTCCTTGTATTAGTGCGAGGGCCGTCATGGCGCGCAACGTTAACGCTGTCGATAGCCGGACACGGTGTTGCACTTTGTATTATTGATTTGAACTTATGATTCGGCGGGGCTTTACAACAGTTACGCAACACCTGCGCAGGCACACGCAAAGGCAATCAGGTGTCGCGTAAAGTTGAGGATTAAAACGTTACCTAAATACGGGGTATATGCCAAAGAACGTTTTCCGCACTAATTAGAACCCGCAACTAATAATGACCGGCCTTCAACACATACTGTCGCGCAGGCAACAGTAGTGTCGGTAGTGCAACAGGACTTTCAAGTTGAACGTTGCAAGTTTGCGGGGTTTGGTTTGTTCGATAACGCGCTTACTAGTTGTCCTTGGGTATCCACGACGGATGGGCAATGCCCCCGACGTCGCCAAACGCCGGCAGTTTCTTTGCCAGGTCCCGAACGTTCTTTACATCCAGGTCCAATAACTGCTGACGGGTAATCAATGTTGGCGGCACCAGCAGGCGTGGTCCGGGATTTTCACCGGCAATCAGCATGGCCAGGCTGCGCACGCTGACCGCGCCGGCCACCTGCGGATTGACGGCGGCGGTAGCGACCCAGGCGCTGCCGGGCTCTTTCATGATCTGGATGTCGGCCGTGGAAATATCGGCACTGTAGATTTTCACCTGCGACCCCAGTCCCGCTTCGTCCACGGCGATCTTCGCGCCTTTGGCGAACTCGTCGAAGGGGGCGAAGATCACGCTGATGTCCGGGTTGGCCCTGAGCACGGCACTGGCCTGGTCGGCCACCGAGTTTGCAATCGGCGGGTTGAGCGTGCCGAAGCGGGCTTTTTCCACCACGCCGGGGTTGTCCTGCCTGACCTGGCGCCAGACCTCGTCGCGACGCTCCATCGGGGTGAAACCGCTGATATAGACGTAGCCGGCATTGAAGGTCGAGCCGTTGTCGGCAAGGGCCTTGTCCAGCGCCAGGCGGGCCAGCGCATGGTGGTCCTGCTCGATCTGGGTGACCTTGGGATTGTTCAGGTCCACGTCGAACGCCACGACCTTGATGCCCTTGGCGATGGCCTTGTCGACCGCGTCGCCGAGGGTTTCGGGCAGCCCCAGTTGCACGATGATCCCATCGACCCCGAGATCGATCGCCTGCTCGATCAGTTCCCGTTGCCGCGAGGCTTGTTGCCGGGCATCAAACACCCGCAGCGTCACGCCCAGCGACGCCGCCTGTTTCTCGACACCTTGCAGGTAGGCTTCAGGGAAATCCCCGGAAAACAGGTAGCCGACCAACGCGATCTGCACCTTGCCCTCATTGAACGGCGCGGGGGCGCCCGGCAGCGCCGCAGCCTGGGCCTGCCAGGCCAGACCGAGCAAGCCCACGGTCAGGTAACGAACAGCGTCTTTGAACAAAGGGTGCATAGAGGGTCCTTGCGGGTAGATGAAATCCGGTTTCAGCGCGCCCGATGGGCCAGACCGAAGGTGAAGATCAGGGCCAGTACCAGGACCAGGCCCTTGACGAAATCCTGTGCGTAATAAGGCGCGTTGAGCATGCTCAGGCCATTGAGCAGGGTGGCCACCAGCAAGGCGCCGGCCAGGGTGCCGAAGGCGTTGGGCTTTTTCGCGCCGAGCACGGCAAAGCCGATCAGCGCGGCGCCCAGGGCGTCGAGCACCAGGCCGTTGCCGGAACTGACATCACCGCGTCCGAGGCGGGCGGCCAGCAACAGTCCGCCTGCGGATGCCAGCAGTGCCGACAGCACGTAGGCCAGCAGTTTGTAGCGCTGCACCGGCGCCCCGGCCAGGCGCGCGGCCTGTTCGTTGCCGCCGATGGCGTAGAACAGCCGCCCGATCCGCGTGCGCTCCAGAAACAGCCAGACGGCAAGTGCCACCAGCGCCATGATCACTACCGGAATCGGCACGGTGTCCCACAGCCGGCCACGCCCGATGGCGAGAAACACCGCGCTGAATTCACCCTCGGTTTCGCGGCCATTGGGCAGGGTCATGCCCACGGCGATCGAGCGCCCGCCGGTAGGGATCAACTGCACGCCGATAATCAGGAACATGCTGCCCAAGGTCGCCAGGATGTCGGGGATGCGCAGTTTGACGATCAACCAGCCGTTCAGCAGACCGACCAAGGCGCCGCCCGCGAGGCTGATGACGATGGCAGACAGCGCGTCCCACTCCAGCACCACCATCACATAGCTGGCGATCATCAGGCTCATGGCGGCAACGGCTCCGATGGACAAGTCCAGGCCGCCGACGGCCATGGTCAAGGTCACCCCGAGGGCCAGCAAGGCGACGATCGACACCGACTGCAGGATCAGGAACAGGTTGTTCACCCGCATGAACGCGGGCTCGGCAACGCTGAACACGATGACGATCACCGCCAGCACCAGTAGCAGGCCGTAGCGAATCAGTATGTCCAGCCCACGCTGGCACGGGGCCGGCGCGCTGGGCGACGGGGAAAGCGAATCAGACACTCGCGGTACTCCTTGGCGATGTAGGGGATGCAACAACCGGCAGTGCTTCAACTTCGTTGCGGGCCAATTGCGCCACCAGCGCGGCGCGCGACAGTTCGGCGCGGGGGTACTGCGCGACCACCGCAAAGTTGCGCACCACCAGAATGTGGTCGGCGATGTCCAGGGCTTCGTCGATATCGGCGCAGATCACCAGCGTTGCCCGGCCTTCGGCGCTTTCACGCAACAGTTGGCCGATATCGCGGCGGGCGCGGACATCGACGCCCTGGAAGGGCTCGTCGAGGATCAGCACGCGGGCGCCGCCCAGCAGCCAGCGACCGAGGATGACCTTCTGCTGGTTGCCGCCGGACAGCGCCTCCATCGGCAGGTCGATGCCAGCGGTCTTGATTCCCAGCGCCGTCACGTGCTCCTCGACCGATGCGGCTTCGGCGCGGGCGTTGATAAATCCGGCGCGGGTGAAGCGCTCCAGGAAAGGCAGGGTCAGGGTCTTGCGCACTGAAAAGCCGGGGACCAGCGAACCGTTGGCACGGTCTTCAGCGGCGTAGAACACCCCGGCGCGAATCGCCTGGCGGGGTGAGTCCGGGTGCCAGGTGACGCCATCCAGTTGCAGGGTTCCGCTCGCCGGGCGGCGCAGGCCGAACAGCAGCTCGGCGATTTCGCTTTTGCCCGCGCCGAGCAGCCCGGTGATGGCAACCACCTGATGTTCATGCAGGGTCAGATCAAAGGGCGCGGTGTGCGCCGCAACGCGGGCGCCGCGCAGGCTCAGCACCTCGCGGCCCGGTGCCCTTGGAACGAAGGGGCGGGTTTCGATTGCTTCGCCGAGCATGGCCTGAATCGCGTCAGGCAGTTGCGCCGCCGCGAACTCGCCGGCCAGCCGGCCGTCGCGCAGGACCACCAGGCGTTGGGCAACACGCTGCAAGTCGGACAGCCGATGGGAGATGTACAGAATCGCCACGCCGCGTTCGCGCAGCCGGTCGATCAGGGCAAACAGGCGCTGCGCTTCGGTGTCCGAGAGCGCCGCGGTGGGTTCGTCGAGAATCAATAATCGTGGCTGCAAGGCGAGGGCCCTGGCCAGGATCACAAGCTGGCGTTCGGCCTGGCCGAGACGCTCGATGGGCGCGTGCAACGGCAGGTCCAGCTCCAGCCCGGCGGCGATAACAGCGGCCCGCGCGGCCAGGCGCTTGCGGCTGACCCACTAGCGCGCCTGCGGCAGGCACAGTTCGTCCAGCACCAGGTTTTCCGCGACGCTCAAGCCCGGGGCAATACCGTCATTGACGTGCTGGTGCACCGCAACGATCCCCACCCTGCGGGCAGCGAGCGGCGAGGCAAAGCGCTGCAAGCGGCCCTGCACCCAGAGTTCGCCGGCGTCATGGGGCTGGCTGCCGGCGAGAATCTTGACCAGGGTGGATTTGCCGGCGCCATTGGCGCCCAGTAACGCGACAACTTCGCCAGGAAGAATCTGTAGATCAACCTGATCGAGCGCGTGGTTTGCCGCAAAGGTTTTACTCAGGCCACGTACCCGGACAAGCGGTTCGGGTAGCGCGGCCATTGGAAGTGTCATGCTGGAATTCCGGGGTAACGGGTGGGTTAGTTCGCGACTACAAAAGTTGACTCCGGGATTAAATTCACTAACGCAAACAAAATCAACTAACCTGATCGCATAGAAAAAGTTTTTTAGTTATAAGCCATCCGCAACTTCAATTTCACTGTTCAGGGGCCAACACTTGAGCAACAAAGTGTTGGTGCAACGACAGGCGTGTAGGGTCGGGCAGTGCGCTAGTGCCTCAATCCGGGCGTAATGATTTATTGTCCGGGAGTGTTTTTAAAGAAATAGCTTTCCTTGTTTATAGCGTAAGCGCTGGTCTACTAGTGGGCACATGTTTTTTCCGCGTGGCATGTTGATTGCAATCTGCTTTGTGAAGCGGTAACGGTGATTTCAAAATAAAGTTGATCGTGATTCCGATTTTTTCAAATACATCATCGAACTGTCCCTCTCCCAGTAGTAACCGCTGAACTTTGTGGTTGCGCAGCATCATTCGCTGTATTGCATTGAGTCGCCAGTGAGGGCGGCTTGGCACATGAACCCACCAGGAAAAAACAATGAGTTCGACATTTTCTCCCGACCCGACCTACGCAGACTTGCATCAGCGCTTTGCCGACGTGTTCGCCCGCATTGCCGACACCGCCGTTGCCCGCGAGCAGCAGCGTGAACTCGCCTTTGAGCCGGTCAAGTGGTTGCGTGAAGCCCGTTTCGGCGCCCTGCGGGTACCGGTCGCACAAGGCGGACTGGGTGCGACCCTGCCGCAGCTTTTTCGCCTGTTGATTCAACTCGCAGAAGCGGACTCCAACCTGCCGCAGATCTTCCGGGCGCATTTCGGTTTCGTGGAGGGGCGGTTGTCCAGCCGTGACCCGGCATCGCAGGACTATTGGTTGTCCAAGGTGGCCGATGGTCAGCTCTGGGGCGCTGCCATGGCTGAGCGCAGCAGCACCACCGGCAATTCGGTTGCGCTCAGCCCTGTCAGTGCGGGATCGGCAACGGCCGGCTGGCAACTGGATGGCGAGAAGTATTACTGCACGGGAACCCTGTACGCGGACTGGATCGCCGCCGTCGCGCTGGAGGGCGAGGACTTTGTCAGCGTCGCGGTGCCGACCGATGCCCAAGGTGTATCGGTAGTGGATGACTGGGACGGTTTCGGCCAGCGCCTCACCGGCAGCGGCACCACGCGGTTTGCCGCGGTAGCGGTGCCGGAACAGCACATCATCCGCCGCTTCAAGAAAGACGAGGTTCGCGCCGAGTCGTACCTCACCGCGTTCTATCAGTTGTTCCACCTTGCAGCCCTGGCCGGGATCGCCAATGCGGTGCTGCGCGATGCCACCGAGTTCGTCAAGGGCCGCACCCGAGCGTTCGGCTTCCCGGGACATGCCAGCCCCAAGGACGATCCGCTGGTGCAGCGGGTTGTCGGGCGTCTTTCAAGCCTTGCCTATTCGGCCGAAACCCAGGTGCTGGCAGTGGTCGGGATTGTCCAGGAGGTGTACGAGGCGGAGCAGGGCGGTTACGCCGAGGAACACCATTACACCGAAGCGGAAGTTCGCACCTTCCAGGTTCAGCAGATCATTCTGGGGCAGGTGCTGGAAGCCACGACCTTGCTGTTCGAAGTCGGCGGTGCTTCCGCCACCAGTGAAACCCGGCGTTTCGACCGTCACTGGCGCAATGCCCGCACGCTGGCCTCGCATAACCCGGCGATCTACCGCGAGCGGGTGCTGGGCAACTACTACCTGAATGGCGTCACCCCGGATGCCGCCTGGCTTGCCCAGCAAGCCGCCGATACTACCGGCGCCCGCGACGAGGCGAGCGCGGTATGAGTAGCGCAAACCGGGGCAACCAACGTAGTGGCCAGATGAGCCTGGGCATGAACATGCTGGGTTTCGGCGCGCACCTGGGCGCCTGGCGTAAAGCCGAACTCGCCGCCACGGCTCACCTGGATATCGAGCATTACCAGCACATCGCGCGGCTGTCCGAGCGTGGCTGTCTCGACGCGGTGTTTCTCGCCGACTGGTCAGCCCTGGCGGGCGACGTGTCCAACCAGCCGGTCGGCCACCTGGACCCGGCCATCGTGCTGACCGCGGTCGCCGCCGCCACCCAGCGTATCGGCCTGATCGCCACGGCGGCGACCACCTACAACGAGCCGTACAACATCGCCCGCCGTTTTGCCTCCCTCGACCACGTAAGCCGCGGCCGGGCGGCATGGAACGCGGTGACCAACGCCAGCGACGATGCCGCGCAAAACTTCGGCCTGGGCGGCGCGCCGCTGCACGTCGACCGTTATGCGCGGGCCGACGAGTTCATCGACGTCACCCTGAAGCTGTGGGATAGCTGGGAAGACGACGCGATCATCGGCGATGCCCGCACGGGGCAATTCGCCGACCCGCGAAAGGTCCGTGCCATTGATTTCGTCGGTCAGCATTTCTCGGTCAAAGGGCCGCTGAACGTGCCGCGCTCGGCCCAGGGCCGCCCGGTGCTGGTGCAGGCGGGCTCGTCGGAGGGCGGCAAGGCCCTCGGTTCACGCTATGCCGATGCCATTTTCACCACCCAGACGACGCTGGGCGCCGGCCAGCAGTTTTACCGGGAAATGAAGGAGCGGGCGGTGCGTTGGGGGCGCAACCCCGAGCACCTGAAGATCATGCCGGGGCTGTCCACCGTGATCGGCAGCACCGAAGCCGAGGCCCAGGCACGTTTCGACGACCTTAATGCCTGGCATGGCGAGCACGGCTTGCTCGATCTGGTGGCGGGTCGGTTCGGCATCCCGGCCAGCGAACTCGACCCGGATGCGCCGCTGCCGTGGGACCGCATCGGTGCGGTGGCGGACTTCGAGCGCGGCTCGCAAGGCTTCCTCGAAGCGCAACTGAACCTGGCCCGCCAGGAGAACCTCAGCGTTCGCCAGCTTTCCCGGCGCATCCTGGTGGGCCATCGCCTGGTGGTCGGCACGCCCGAGCAGGTGGCCGATACGCTCGCCGAGTGGTTCCTGGCCCATGCCGCCGATGGCTTCAACATCATGCCGGACATGTTCCCGTCCGGTGTCGAGGCGTTTGTCGATGAGGTCGTGCCGCTGCTGCGCAAGCGCGGGCTGTTCCGTCATGAATACACCGGCAGCACGTTGCGCGAGCACCTTGGCCTGCCGTTCCCCGTCAACCAGTACCGCCCGCGCTCCTGAGCAGCGGCGACAAGGATTCAGCATGCGTTATCGCCAATTGGGCCGCAGCGGCATCGACGTGAGTGTTCTCGGGCTGGGCACCTTGACCTGGGGCCATCAGAACAGCGAAAGCGACGCCCACCAGCAAATCGAACTGGCACTCGCCGAAGGCATCAACCTGATCGACACCGCCGAGATGTACCCGACGCCGACCAGCGCCGAGACCTGGCGCACCACCGAGCGTTACATCGGCAACTGGCTGGCCGCCAGCGGACGTCGCGCCGAGGTGGTGTTGGCCAGCAAAGTCAGCGGACCGTCCGGCGGGCTTCAGACCCAGCAACATATCCGTGGCGGCCTGAGCCGGCATGACCGGCGCAACATCGTCGAAGCCCTGGACGGCAGCCTTGAGCGTTTGCGCACGGACTATCTGGATGTGTACCAGTTGCACTGGCCCGACCGTAAAACCACCACCTTCGGCCAGCGCGAGTACGTGTATCAGGGCGATGCCGAGAGCGTGGCCATCGAAGAAACGCTCAGCGTGCTGGCCGAGCAGGTCAGCGCCGGCAAGGTCCGACACATCGGTGTCTCCAACGAGACGCCGTGGGGCGTCGCCGAGTTCCTCAAGCAGAGCGAGCGGCTGGGGCTGCCGCGCATCGTCAGCGTGCAGAACCCCTACAGCCTGCTCAACCGACTGTTCGAGGGTGGTTTGTCCGAGTTCAGTGACCGTGAAGGCGTAAGCCTGCTGGCGTATTCGCCGCTGGCCTTCGGCGCCCTGACCGGCAAATACCTCAATGGCGCGCGCCCCGAAGGATCGCGGCTGTCGTCGGTGTATCGGGCGTTCAACCGTTATGACAGCCCCTCCGCGCAGGAGGCCATTGCCGCGTATGTGGACATCGCCCGACAGCACGGGCTGACGCCGGCGCAACTGGCGCTGGCCTTTGTCATCGACAAGCCCTTCGTCGCCAGCGCGCTGACCGGGCAAACCAGCCTGGCCCAGCTCCGGGAAAACCTCGGTGCGCTGGACGTCAGCCTGAGTGACGAGATAAAGGCGCAGGTCCAGGCGATTCATCAGCGAATTCCCAATCCCGCGCCGTGAACGCGCGCCCCCACTTTTTACGCGAGACCTTGAACAAGGAACTGTCATGAACAGCGTGTCCGCCGTACCTCAGACCGTCACCCTGGAGCAGCTCAACGCCCGTATCGATCAACTGCTGCCCGTGATTGGCGCCGGTGCTTCGCAGCGTGAACGCGACCGGCAACTGCCTTACGAGGCCTTGGCCCAGCTCGCCAAGGCCGGTCTGTTTACCGCACGTATTCCGGCCAGCCACGGTGGTGCCGGCGCATCGGTTAAGGACGTGATCGCCTTGCTGATCCGCATCGCCTCGGTCGACTCCAACGTGGCGCAGGCGCTGCGTCCGGGCTTCGGATTCCTCGAAGGGCTGCTGGCCTCCAACGCCGACGGCGCCGAGGCCGAGCGCGAGCGCTGGTTCACGCGTTATCTGCAGGGCGCCGTGATCGGCAACGCCGGCTGGGAAGTGGGCGGCGCCAGCGGCACGATCAGCGCCAGGATCGTTGCCGAAGGCGACCACTACCGAGCGACCGGCAGCAAGTTCTACAGCACCGGCGCGCTGTATGCCGATTGGGTCAGCGCGATGGCGCTGGATGAAAATGACCAGCCGGTGACCTTCATCATTCCCAGCGACCGCAAGGGCCTGGAACTGCTCGACGACTTCGATGCGATGGGGCAGCGCCTGACGGCCAGCGGCACCACGCACCTGCGCGGGGTGGTGGTCAATCGCGATGAGATCTGCACGCGAATCGTCGAAGAAGGCAAGCGCACCATCGTCACGCCGTTCCTGCAATTGTTCCTGGCCGCGGTCCAGGCGGGTATTGCCCGCAACGCGCTGAATGACGCGGTGAGCTTCACCAACCAGCACGCGCGGCCGATCAAGCACAGCACGGCCAGCCGTTCGGTGGACGATCCGTACGTGCAGTTCAGTGTCGGCGAAGTGTCGGCCCGCGCCTTTACCGCCGAGGCCGTGGTCCTGCGCGCTGCCGAGGCGATCGACCGGGCGTGGTCCAGCGGGCTGGATCCGCGGGTGGTGGATCAGGCTGCCGTGGATGTTGCCCAGGCGCAGTACATTGCTGCCGAGTCGGCATTGAAAGCCGCGGAGTTGATCTTTGATGTGGGCGGCGCGTCCACCACAGGACGGACGCACAACCTGGACCGGCATTGGCGCAACGCCCGTACCGTCGCCAACCACAACCCACGGCAATGGAAAGCGGCCGTGGTGGGCGCCTGGCAATTGAGCGGGACGCCACCGCCGACGTCCGGGCTGTTCTGAAGGGCCATAGACCCAAGGCGCCGCCGGCAGGGAATCTTATTGCTGGCGGACCGCCCGTTTTACTGGTAGGAAGTCCCACCCTTACCAATCGTTGTTTAAAGCATGAATCGTCCGCTGTTTGTCTCTCTCGATGGCCCCAAGGGCACCGGAAAAACCACCCTGTTGGAGGCCGTCACGAAAGCACTGAGGGCCGACAACAGGAAAGTGGTCCGGCTTTGCGAGAAGAAAAGCGACCCTTACCGGGGTGAGACGATGGCCCTGGTCAACCAGCTCGTCAGAAATCCCGATCGCGATCTGGAGTTAAAAGTTTGCGAGCGCTTTGCCGATAGCCGGGCCTGGATTTCCCGGCACGTGCTGCCTGAGCAACCGCGGGACAGCATCATCCTGATGGATCGCTGGTATCCGTCTGATGCGGCGTTTCGCCGGCTGGTCCCGTTTGCGGACATCCTCCAGTTGAACCTCGATCGAAATGTGCAGGTGCCAGACCTGCATGTCGGGGTTGTCACTGCCCCGGACGTTTCATGGGCCAGGGCCGCGGCACGCTCGCGCGGGCTGGGCAGTACGCTGATCCACAAGCTGGAAGAACATATCGCCTGTACCCAGGCCTTCGAGCGCGCAGTCGCGGATCACGGTTGGGTGCTGTGCCGTAATGAAGGCACCGTCGAAGAGGCAACGATGCAGGTGGTTGCCGAGATCCAGGGTGTACTGATCAATCAACTACGTTGACCGGCGTTGGAAGCTGGGCGAAGGCTGACTGTTGGTACAACTGGGTGAACTGGCCACATTCCATTGCTTTGGCGAACAGCCAGCCTTGGGCGTATTTGACATGGTTCGCCCGCAGGTAATCGAGTTGCTCCGGCGTTTCCACGCCTTCGGCGACCAATGTCAGTTGCAACGCCAACCCCATGTCGATGACATGGGAAACCAGGTTGGCCTTGACGTCCTGCTTGCCGATCTTGTCGACGAATGACCGGTCGATCTTCAGCACATCCAGGGACAGCCGTTGCAGGTACTGCAAGCTTGAGTAGCCCGTCCCGAAGTCATCCAGCGCCACCACGAAGCCCGCCTGCCGGGCGTGCTCGATGGTCTTCTTGGCGGAGTCGGGGTCGATAAAGCTGCGCTCTGTCACTTCCAGCCAGATCTGCCCGGGAAGCACATTGGCGCGGGCGATTTCCCGCTGGAGGAGCGGCAGGAAGCGCCCGGAACACACATCCGCCGCCGCGAGGTTTATCGCGATATGCAGCGAGCGGTCGGCAACCAGCAGCGCGCCGAGGTCTTTGAGGATGCTTTCAATGACTTGGTCGGTGATGGGCAGGATGAGCCCGCTGCTTTCGGCAAGGGGAATGAACAGGTCCGGCGGGACCATATCGCCGTTGGGCTTGCGCCACCGGATCAATGCTTCGGCGCCGACACAGCGTTGGCTGTCGAGTTCAATGATGGGTTGGTAGTAAACGATGAATTCACGCCGGCGCACCGCGCGCTCCAGCGCAGCAAGGGGAGACAACGTACGCCGCCAGGCGCGCAGGACCAGCGTCAGCAGCCAGGCCGCAACGATGGCCCCGAGCGGCAGAAGATACAACTGGTGTTCCCACAGGCTGGCCAGCAGGTGCTGGCGGGGAATCGCGGCGACAACGGTAAAGTTGCGCTGGGGCACGAGGGTGTAGAGAAAACCATCCTTGAGCCCGTGGGTCGGCCCCGCGTGGACCAGCGCCAGAAAATGCGCGGTATTGGGATGGGTCGGCCCCAGCACGCGGCCTTGTTTGGTGCCTACGGCCACCCGGATCCCTTCGTCGAGCGCCACTTCGCGGAATTGCTCGGGGTCGACCAGCACATTGAACGCGGCGTACTGCAAGGCCAGCATCGGTTTGACCAGATCGCTGTCGGACTGCACATCGATGGAAACCTTGACCCCGTCATCGGTGGTGAAGTCTTCGGGCCAGGCTTTCGATTTTGGCCGTGTCGCGCCCCATGACGTACACGCGAAGACATCTTCCTCGTAGCCCACGGACTCCACGGAAAAGGTGTTCATCGCCACCATGCGCATCTGGTCGATGCCCTCGGGGGAGCACGGCGGCAGGTCGGTGAGGGCGATGCTCTTGAGGGCTTGCGAGGCCTGCTCGAACGTGGTGTTCGCCCGTTCCGAGGCGATCTGGGCGAGGGTGGTGAGCCGGGTCTGGGCCGAATGAATGGTCAAGAACCAACCGACGGCTCCGCTGAGCGCAAAGGGAACAACGACTGCCAGAAAACTCAGGAACAGACCACGTCGCATGATTGTGGAGCGTTTCATTTCACCCGCCTTGGGGAGCTGACCTGGACACCCAGGCCCAATACCTTTTGCATTCGATTGACCATCGCGCCGACACGGGTGTCGACCGTCCGTGTCGGCGCGATGGCTACAAGCTAATGGCATTATGGTACTGAACGCGACTATTGCCGGGTCACAGGTTAAAAATCAGCGGCGGGCTTGATTCAGAACAATAAGGAGCGGGCCACGCGGGTCAGCCATTCTGCGGCATCTCACCGCGTGCCAGGCGTGCGTTGATGTCGGCGATCACCGCGGGCAGTTCAACGAGGGTGTCGATCAGGTAATGGGGCCGTGAACCTCCGAACAACTGGGCGATGCGCTGGCGCTCCTGTTGCAGTTGCGCTTCGGGCAGCGCCTTGTACTGCTCATACGTGAGGCCAAGGGCATTGCCCGAGCAACTCAGGGCCACGGTCCACATCCCGGCGCTGCGACCTTCGAGGATGCCGGGCCAGGTGTCGTCCACCTTGACGCAGGCCGCCACGTCACTGATGCCCAGGGCGATGACGTTGGCCAAAGCCTGCGCGGGCCAGGGGCGGCCGTTGGGGACTTCATCGGTGGCCACCACATGGTCGGCGACATAGCCGTTGCCCAGCGCCAGGGCCACCACTTTTTCCATCACCACCGCCGGGTAACCCGAGCAGGAGCCGATTTTCAGCCCTTGCCGGCGCAACTGGTCGATGGCTTCCAGCGCGCCCGGAATCAGTGCCGAGTGGTCGGCGATTTTCTCAATCTGCAACGGCATGAAGCGCTCGTAAATGGCGGTTACGTCCTCGTCGGTCGGCCGATGGCCGAAAGCGGCCTCGTAGCGCTCGGCGATGGCCGGGTTATCGCACAAGGTGCGGATATGGTCCCACTTGCCCATGCCCATCGGGCCGCGGGCTTCTTCCAGGCTGACCTGGATGCCGAATTCGGCGAAGGCTTCGACGAAGATCTGGGTCGGCGCGAAGGAGCCGAAATCCACGACGGTGCCTGCCCAGTCGAGGATGGCGGCTTGCAGTTGCTTTGGCGGTTGGTAGTTCATGGCGTTGTTCCAGAGAGTGAAAGGGGAATGGCGTGTCAGGCGCTGGGTGAACCAATGAAATTGCGGCCGCGAGCACCCTGCATGGCGAAGTCGATGATCGCGTCGGCTTCGGTGGCAGATAAGCCGTAGTCTTCGAATTCGGTCTTGACGCCGAGGCGCTGGAGGAAATCGCGCAAGCGGCGCTGGGCGTCGGGCAGGTCGCAGCCGAAGATTTTTTGCAGGGTCCGGTCGCGCCCGGCGTCGCGGCCCCAGGCCAGGCCCAGCACGCGCGGCAGGGTGAAGGAGCAGGCGATGCCGTGGGGCAGGCCGTGGCGCAGGGTCATTTCATAGGAAATGGAGTGGGCCAGGGCGGTCTTGGTGTTGGAGAAGGCCATCCCGGCCTTGAGCGCGGCCAGGGCCATGCGGGCACGCAGTTCGCGGTTGCCGAGGTCGTGGTGCAGGCGCGGCAGGCAGTCGAGGATGTCTTCGATGGCCGACACCGCGAAGCTGTCCGAGAGCGGGTTGGCGTTGACGTTCCAGATCGATTCCAGCGCGTGGGACAACGCATCCAGGCCGGTGGAGACCGTCACGCCGGCAGGCACGGTGAGCATCAAGTCGGGGTCGATGATCGCGGCCTTGGGCCAGGTGCAGTCCAGGTGCAGGGAGTATTTCTTCTGCTGACTGGTGTCCCATAGCGTCGCCCAAGGCGTGACTTCACTGCCGGTGCCGGCCGTGGTCGGGGCGGCGACCAGGGTCATGTGCCGGGCCGGGACAAACGGTTTGCCGCTGGCCAGCAGGTCCAGCAGTTCGTCGAAACGGCCGGAAGCGGTGCCGACGATCAGCGCCTTGGCGGTATCGATGGCGCTGCCGCCACCCAGGGCCAGCACCGTGTCGCAGTCGGCGTGTTCGGCCCAGAAGCCTTCATGCACGTCGCGCAGCCAGGCCACGTCGGGATTGGGTTGTACGTTGTCGATCACGCAGGCCAGGCGCTCGCCGAGCAGGTCGCGGACCCGCTCCACCAGCCCCAGTTGCGCAGCTTCAGGGAAGGTCACCAGGGCGACCTTGCCCTGGCACAGATCGGCGATCCGCTCGAGGCTGCCAGCGCCGAAGACGGTGGTGACAGGGTTGTAGTAACAGGCGGGCATTGCAGTGGCTCCAGGCATGAGTCTGCCCGTCGCGCGCCCGAGGGGACGCACGTGGCAGGGAATGATGAACAGGGTGGAATCAGTGGCGGCCGTTGCCCTGAATGGCTTTGCGCAGGCGGGTGGACACCAGGTCGGCGAGCACCACCATCAGCGTGATGACGAGGATGCAGGTGGCGGTTTCCTGGTACTTGAACAGCTTCAGGCTGCTCACCAGTTCGAAGCCCAGGCCACCGGCGCCGACCATGCCCAGCACCGTGGCCGCACGCAGGTTGACCTCGAAGCGGTAAAGCACGACGGCGATCCAGGCGGTGATCACTTGCGGCAACACGCCGAAGGCGATCACCTGCAACGGCCGCGCTCCGGTGGCCTGCAAGGCTTCGATCGGGCCTTGGTCGATTTCCTCGATGCTCTCGGCGAAGAATTTGCCGAGCATGCCCACGCCATGCAGCGCCAGGGCCAGCACGCCGGGGAAGGGCCCCAGGCCGACCGCCGAGACGAACACCAACGCCAGGATCAGTTCGTTGATGCTGCGGATCACGTTGAGCAGTTGCCGGGTGCCTTGGTACAGCCAGCGGTTGCTGTGCAGATTGCGCGCGGCAAGAAAGCCCAGCGGCACGGCGCCGATGATGCCCAGCAGGGTGCCCCACAAGGCGATCTGCAGGGTTTCCATCGCCGGACGCCAGAGGCTGGGCAGGATGCTCATATCAGGCGGAACCGAACGACCGATGAAATCACCGATCTGCGGCAGACCGTTGGCCAGTTCGCTCCAGCTCAGTTGCGCGCCCTCGGCGCTCCAGTGCAGCACGCAGAGCGCCGCCAGCAACAGGGCGCCGCTGCTCAGCCAGCCACGGGTGCTGGTGGGGGTATTGACCAGCCATTGGTGACTTTGCGGGTTCATGCTCAGGCTCCTGTGCCGCTGGAAAACGCGGTGCGGGCGGTGGCCAGCGGCGCATGCGGCTCGCTGGCCGCGGGGTTGTGGTAGATGCGCTGGAGGGCGGCATCGTCCAGTTCGTCGGGGCGTCCGTCGAACACCATCCGGCCGCTGGCCAGGCCGACGATGCGGTCGCCGAACTCACGGGCCAGGTCCACCTGATGCAGGTTGCACACCACGGTGATGCCGAGGCTGCGGGTCGCATCACGCAGGTAATGCATCACCAGGTGGGCGGTTTTCGGATCGAGGCTGGCCACCGGTTCATCGGCGAGTATCACCTTGGGCCGTTGGGCCAGCGCCCGGGCAATACCGACCCGCTGCATCTGCCCGCCGGACAGCGAGTCGGTGCGGGCGCCGGCCTTGTGCTCCAGTTCCACCCGGCGCAGGCAGTCCCGGGCCAGCTCTACATCCTCGCGGCGAAACAGTTGCAGCAGCGAGGTGAGGGTGCCGGTGTAGCCGAGGCGGCCGGTGAGCACGTTTTTCAGCACCGAGAGGCGCGGCACCACGTTGTGATGCTGAAAGATCATCGCCACCCGCCGACGCAGCTCGCGCTGGTCGCGGGCACGCATGGCGTTCACCCCGGCCACTTCCAACTGGCCGCTGTCGGCCTTGGCCAGACGGTTCATGCAGCGCAGCAAGGTCGACTTGCCGGCGCCGGACTGACCGAGGATCACCACGAACTCGCCGGCCCGAACCTCCAGGTCGATGCCCCGCAGTACCGGGTTGTCTGCGTAGTCCTTGGTCAGGTGTTCGACGCGAATCATTTCAGGCCCTTCAGGTCGAGGTCGAGCACCTTGGCGGTGTCGCGCACCACGTCATAGGCGGCGTCGGAGGTGGGCTGGAAGCCGTTGAGCATGCCCTGATCACCCCATGGCACATCCTTGATGGCGGCAAAGGCGGTGCGCAGCTTGCCTTGCAGCTCGGGATCGAGGTTCTTGCGCCAGACCATCGGCGACTCGGGGATGTCCTGGGAAGTCCAGACCACCTGGAAGTCTTCCTTTTTCACCTGGCCGCTGTTCACTGCGCCGGCGAGGATGCGGTCGGCGACGGCAGCGGCATCCACCTTGCGGTTTTCCACGGCGAGGATGCTGGCGTCATGGGAGCCGGAGAAAATCACCCGGGAGAACAGCGCTTTCGGGTCGTGGCCGGATTGTTCCAGGCCCGCCTTGGGGAACAGGTGGCCGGAGGCCGAGCTTGGATCGACAAAGGCGAAGGTGCGGCCCTTGAGGTCGTCGAGGCTGCGAATGCCGCTGTCCTGACGGGCGACGATCAGGCTGTGGTAGGCGCTGGTACCGGTCTTCTTGGTCACCGCCACGGCGAACGCCTCGGCGCCGGCCACCTTGTTAGCCAGGACATAAGAGAAGGGCCCGAGGTAGGCGATATCGAGCTTGCCGGCGCGCAGTGCTTCGATCACGCCGTTGTAGTCGGTGGCCACGAACGGCTTGACCGGAATGCCCAGGCGCTCCTGAAGCTGGTCGATGACCAACTGGCTGCTCTTGATCATGGCCTGCGAGTCCTCGGACGGAATCAGGCCGATGGTGAGGGTTTGCTGGGCTTGCACGGCGGGCGCCAGCAGCAGCGGCAGCAGGGCGAGGCGGGCAGAGCGGAACAGGCGGGTGAGGGTGATCATGGCAGTACCGGAGTGGTTGTTGTCGGTAACGCCAAAGTAGGGCTGTCATGTGACAGTCACCCCATCAATTCAATATGGGTTTTAACGCCAAACCATTCAAAGGATCTATGGATGTCCACCGCCCGCCTGCGCACCTTCCTTGCCGTCGCCCGCCATGCCAGCTTCAGCGCCGGCGCCAGAGCCCTCGGCCTGAGCCAGCCGACCGCCACCAACCAGATCCAGGGTTTGGAGCGGGAATTCAACGTCGAACTGTTTCATCGCCGAGGACGGCGTATCGAAGTGACGGCGGTGGGCCGTGCCTTGCTGCCCATCGCCCAGCAGATGTCGATGCTCGAATCCGAGGCATTCAACCTTCTGCGTGATTCCGGCAAGCTCAACCGGGGTCAGTTGAAGATCGGCGCGGTGGGGCCGTTTCATGTGATCGAAATGGTCGACCGTTACCGGCAGGAGTATCCGCAGATCGATGTATCGATTCGGGTCGGCAACTCGGCGTCGGTGCTGGCAGACCTGGAAAACTACGTGACCGATATCGGTGTGCTGGCGGGGTTGCAGGATGATCCAGCCTTTGTCGTCGAGCGCTATGCGCGGCATTCGGTGATCCTGTTCGCCCATGTCGATCACCCCCTGGCGCGGCATGACGAAGTGCCTTTGCAGGCCCTGCAGGGACAGCCGCTATTACGGCGCGAACAGGGCTCCACGACGCGGCTTGCATTGGAGCGAGGATTGGATGCAGCGGAAGTAACCCCGCGGATCGCCATGGAGATTGGCAGCCGTGAGGCGTTGCGCGAGGCGGTTATTCGCGGGATCGGGATTGGGGCCGTGTCGGAGGCGGAGTACATCGCCGACCCGCAGTTGAAAGCGATCAGGATTATCGGCGATCCGGTGTATACGGAGACGTTTCTGTATTACCTGGCGGAGCGGCGCAGTAGCCAGGTTATTGCTTCGTTTCAGCAGTGCTTGAAGGCTGCGGGGGGCAAAAGAGGCGCGGGCTAGCGAGCCTCTCAGCGGGGTGGACGCTCAATTCCCTCGGTAGGTAGAGAAACCGTACGGGCTGAGCAGTAATGGGATGTGATAGTGCGAAAGGGTACCGTCTACCTCGAAAATGACCGGTACCTCTGGAAAGAAACTTGAGACGTTGTGAGCCTTGAACCATTCACCGGTTTTGAAGGTGACACGGTAGGTGCCTTTCTCCAGAGCCTGACCCTCGGGATAGAGCCCGGGAATACGACCTTGCTCGTTGGTCGCTGCGCTGTTGAGCATGTTCCAGTTCTTGCCGTCCTGTTTTTCCAACGTGACATTTACCCTCGGAGACGGCAAACCATCCTGCAAGTTGAGTACATGCACGCTGAGCGGGTTTCCTGCCGCTAATGCCAGTGTCGATACGACACTCAATACAAGGCCCGCGAAGAACGCTTTCAATAAAGTCATGATGAAGTCCTTAGTTTTTAACGGCAGGTAAAATTTTGTTGATAGCGGTTAATGCGCAACCCTCATCGAATGCTGCTCCACCAGCACCGGCCACTCCGATAGCGCCAATGACTTGCCCTTCAAACACCAACGGCACGCCGCCGCCCAGCAGCAATAGTTCATCCAGGGTGTTGAGGTTTTCAGCATCGGGTGTACTGCGTGCACGCTCTGCCAATAGCCGTGTTGGCGTCTTGGTCGATAGGGCGGTATAGGCCTTGCGTTGGGCGGCTAATGTGTTGTGCGGGCCAACGTTATCGTCGCGCTGCAGGGCTACCAGATTTCCGCCGCGGTCGACAATTGCAGCAACACCTGTGCGGCCGTCGGCATGACACGCTGCCAGTGCGGCATCAAGCAAGTCATTGGCCATTGCCAGTGATACGTCGCTGCGCTGCACAACTTGATTCGGGGCTGCAACGGCGAGCGCAGAGCTCATTGCGAGTGATATCAGCAATGAGCTCGATAGGCGTATACGCATGTTTTTTCCTTTGTTATTTCTGGCTGATTCAGAGCCAGAGAGGATGACCCGTGCGCTCCGTCAGAATGATTGCCCAATGATTACCAAGATGTAATGTGCCAACACGGGCGGGCGCGTTAGCCTATGGTCCGGTCCCGGAGAAAAAGATGCGTATCCTGATTGTTGAAGATGAAGCGAAAACAGCTGATTACCTCCATAAAGCCCTGACTGAATCGGGCTATATGGTCGAGGTCGCCCTGGATGGCGTGGAGGGCCAGTATCTGGCGCAGGAAAGCGAGTTCGACTTGATCATTCTGGACGTCATGCTGCCGGGTCTGGACGGTTGGCAATTGCTTCAGATCATTCGGCGCAAGTGGCAAACCCCGGTGCTTTTTCTGACCGCCAGAGACTCTGTGGAGGATCGGGTCAAAGGGCTTGAGTCAGGGGCCGATGATTACCTGGTCAAACCATTTTCCTATGCCGAGTTGTTGGCACGCGTCCGCACCCTGCTACGCCGAGGACCGCCCCGCGAGGTCGAGCAATTCCTGGTTGCAGACCTGAGCCTTGATCTGTTGCGGCGCAAAGTTACGCGCAGCGGGGAGCGCCTGACCTTGACCAACAAGGAGTTTGCTCTGTTGCACCTGCTCGTCAGTCGTGAGGGGGAGGTGCTGTCGCGCTCGTTGATTGCTTCGCAGATCTGGCAGATGAACTTTGATAGCGATACCAATGTGGTCGATGTCGCCATCCGTCGACTACGGGCCAAGGTTGACGATCCTTACCCGCTCAAGTTGATCCACACCGTGCGTGGCATCGGCTACATGCTTGAGGTGCAATCCTGAAACTCTTTCCGCGCTCCCTGAGCTTGCGTCTGGCGGCCATGTTCGCGTTGGTCAGTGCGCTGCTGCTGGGCGTCATTGGCTTTTATCTTTATCAGTCGTTACAGCGAGAAATCGCGTGGCGCGACGACCAGGCCCTGCTCGGACGGCTGGAGCGCATGCAGGCGTTGATCAGCGACAGTGTCAGCGTCGAGCAACTAAGAGATCGGCCCAAGCTCTACGAAAATATGCTGGGCAATCGCGACAACCTGCTGTGGATTGTCGATGACACTGGCCAGGTGTTGATCCAGATAAACCCGGTAAACATGAGTTTGCCCACATTACCTGTCGCAACCCAGGCCCGGCTCGGTGACGGCCATGCTGCGCAGGGCGTGCGGCTTGCATGGAAGAATGTCATGCAGGGACAACGCGGCTTGACCCTGATTGCGGGCAAGTTGTTAGGTGAGCGTGAGCAGATGCTGGCGGCTTACCGACTCAAACTCTGGCTCGCCATGTCAGTCGGCGCCCTTTTGGCGTTTGTGCTCGGCGGGTGGGTCAGTCGACGAGGCTTACAACCCGTGCGCGTGCTGGCGCAGCATGCGGCCGGCATTGATGTACAGCATCTGCATCTGCGGCTGGACGAGTTCAACGAATTGAGTGAACTACAGGCGCTCAGTCGTTCACTCAATCAAATGCTTGCTCGCCTTGAAGAGGGGTTCGCCCAGCTCTCACGGTTCTCGGAAGACCTCGCCCATGAGATGCGTACTCCACTCAGCAACCTGATGGGACATACCCAACAAACTTTGAGGCACTGCCGCTCCATCGAGGACTACCAGAACCTGCTGGTTTCCAATCAGGAAGAATATGAGCGCCTGGCGCGGATGATCGACAGCATGCTGTTTCTCGCGCGTACCGAGCAGTCGCAGGCATCGGTAAATGAAGAACTTATCGACCTGCACGATCTGGCTGAGCAACTGTGTGAGTACTTCGAAGGCGTGGCGCAAGAGCGTGATGTCACGCTGGTTAATCACGCCCATGGTCAGTTACGGGCTGATCCGGCGTTGATACGTCGAGCATTGGCTAACCTGCTCGCCAACGCACTGCGTTATGGGGCTCCCGCTGCGGCAGTGACTATCAGCAGCGTGGTGTGGGAGGGCAGGGTTGTAGTTACGGTGCACAACCTCGGCCAGCCGATTTCAGCAGAGCATCTGCCTCGACTGTTTGAGCGCTTTTATAGGTGTGATCCTTCACGCAATCAGCCGGATGATTCTGGCGGTTTGGGGTTGGCAATCGTGCGTTCGATCATGCAGTTGCATGGCGGCAGGGTGACTGTGGATAGCGGTCAATCAGGGACGAGCTTTCGTTTGGGGTTTCCTGTGCGGAAGGCTTTAGCCGTTCAGTTGCGGTAACACCAATCTAAAGGCATCATTTGCTAATAATTCCCATTAGCAAAATATTCCATGTCCTCCGTCCCTCTCGATAATCAGTGTCTCGCCTTACGTAACCGCGTCCTGCAGCAGATGTTCGGCGATCACCATGACTGGCTGTTGCAGCGCCTGCGCGCACGCCTGGGCTGCAGTCATGACGCTGCCGACATGGCTTCCGAGACTTTCGCCCAGGTGGTGAAGTTGCCCGACCCGCAAGGCATACATGAACCGCGAGCCCTGCTCACCACCATCGCCAAGCGCCTGGTGTTCGCCACCTGGCGGCGACGCGATCTGGAGCGTGCCTACCTGGAAGCGCTGGCTCAGCAAGTTCCGGGTTACGAACCGTCGGCGGAAGAGCAAGTGCAGGCGCTGGAAACCTTGAGCAACCTCGACCGCATGCTCGATGGCTTGTCGCCGCTGGGACGCAGTGCCTTTCTTTACAGCCAGCTGGAAAACCTCACTTACGCCGAAATCGGCTCACGCCTGGGTATTTCCGCGCCCCGCGTGCATCAGTACGTGGCCAAGGCCTTGGCCCTGTGCTACCTGGCGCTGGAGTGAGCATGCCGCAGACACGACTGCCAACAGCGGTGGCCGAAGCGATCGAATGGCTGGCGCTTCACCGCTCAGGAAGCATGAGCGACGCCGATCGCCAGCGTTTTCAGCACTGGTTGAGCCTCAGCCCTGATCACCCGCAGGCCTGGCAGCGCCTCGAGCAACGCCTTGGCCAGGTCTTCGCCGATATGCCACCGATGGCCCGTCAGGTGCTCAGCACCGAGGCCGCTAGCCGTCGGCGGTTGTTGCGCGGAGCGCTGGCGGTCGCCGGCATTGGTGCCGGTGGCTGGTGGTTGCAGCGCCTGGGTCTGCTGCCCTTTGCGGAGGGCGACCTGCACACCGGCTTCGCCGAGCGCCGGGCATTCACCCTGGAGGATGGCAGCCGCGTGGTGCTCAACGCCCAGAGCCGTGTGGACCTTGCCTTCGCCGGCCGGTCGCGCACGCTCATCCTGCGTGAAGGGGCGCTGAGCATTCAGGTAGCCGCTGACCCGCAACGGCCGCTGATCGTTGTCACTGCCTTTGGCGAGGTGCGCGCCCTGGGCACGCGCTTTACCGTCACCTTGCAGGAGCGGGCTGCCAACCTCTGGGTGCAGGAGTCACGGGTGCAAGCGCAAGCACCCAACGGTGCCCGCCTGGAGTTGGGCAGCGGAGAGGGCGCAGTGCTGTCCGGCAGCGGGATCCATGCGCTCGATCCCAACCGTGCCGGCGAGGGCCGTTGGGAAGACGGTTATCTGGAAGTTCACGATCAGCCTCTGGGCGCGGTGATCGATGCCCTGCGGCCCTATCGACGCGGCGTGCTGCGTATCAGCCCCGACGCCGCCGCGTTGCGGGTCTCGGGAGTATTTGCGCTGGACGACAGCACGCAGGTCCTGCATACGCTGCAAGAAACCTTGCCGGTTCGGGTCGACCAGCGTTTCGCCTGGTGGACCCAGGTGAGCCGGCGCTGAATTTTTTCATCGTCCCCTTAATAACGGAGCCCCTCGCGTCACATAGGTGGCATCGACTACCTATCGGGACCGCTGCCCATGTACCGGACATACCGTTTCAGCCTGACACCACTGGCCCTTGCCCTGACCTTGAGCGCACTGCACGCGCCTGTCGTTGCGGCGATCGAACCCGACGCTCAGCAGCAAGTGCATGGTTTCGACCTGCCGGCCGGCGCGCTGGATGCAACCCTGACCGCCATCGCCCGGCAAAGCGGGCGCGGCATTTCCTATGACGCGTCGCTGACCCGTGGCCTGACGGCGCCAGCGCTGCGTGGCCGGTTCAGCACCGAGCAGGCGTTGAATCAGGCGCTGCAAGGCACCTCGCTGCAACTGGCCGTCACACCCGGCGGAGCCCTGAGTATCGGGCCGCGTGCGGACGATGTGTTGCACCTCTCCGACATCGACGTGTCCGGGCTGGCGTTCGAGCAGGATGCCTGGGGGCCGGCGTACAGCAAGGTCGCCCGGCGCAGCGCAACGATGAGCAAGACCGACACGCCGCTGTTGGAGACACCCCAGTCAGTGTCGGTCATCACCCGCGAGGAGATGGTTTCGCGCCAGCACGACAGCCTGGCCGACGTGCTTGGTTATACCGCCGGCGTGGTCACGCAGCCCAACGGCTACAGCCGGGTGGCCGATGACTACCGCTTGCGCGGTTTCGACATCGGCCCACGTACTGGGAGCGTGCTGCGCGATGGCATGAAGATGCAGAGCACTCAGTTCGAAGGAGGGCAGGAGCCCTATGGCCTGGAGCGTGTCGAGGTGCTCAAGGGCGCGTCCTCGGTGCTTTATGGACAACTGGCACCGGGTGGCTTGATCAACACCACTAGCAAGCGGCCGACCCTGGCCCCGCTGCACGAGCTCAACCTGGAATACGGAAATCATCAGCGCCAGCAGATTTCCACCGACCATAGTGGCGCGCTGGATGACCAGGGGCGCTTCAGCTACCGCCTGACTGCCCTGGTTCGCGACAGTGGCACGCAATACGACGAGATCGATGACGACAAGCAGTACATCGCGCCGGCCCTGACCTGGCAAATGGACGACGACACCCGCCTGACGCTGTTGGCCAGCCACCAGCGCACCCAGACCACACTGACCCCACCGATCCGCTACGACCTGACCACCTTCAGCAAGACGCCAGGCTACAAGGTGCCGTATGACCTGTTCCCCGGCGAACCGGACTTCGACGACTACGACGGCACCCTGGAGACCTTCGGTTACCTGCTGGAAAGCCGCCTGAGCGATCAGTTGCAAGTGCGCCATGCTGTCCGTTACTTCGAATCGCGCAGCGACTACGACTACATCACCCTCAACAGCAGCCGCGTCACCGGGGCGAACCTGAACAACCTGACCCGCAGCTACAATGCCCGCGAGGACGTTTCCACCGGCTGGACCAGCGACAGCAACCTGACCCTCGACCTCGCGCATGGCAACTGGCGCCACACCCTGCTCGGCGGCATCGACTACTACCGCAAGACCTACGACAGCCATCGGCACAGTGGCAGCGCGCCGACCCTGGACCTGGCCAATCCGGTCCATGGCAACCTGCCGAAGGTGAATACCGCCGTCGACAGCGGGTCGGACCTGCACAGCACGCAGATGGGGATCTACCTGCAAGAGCAGGCCACGTTCGACGAGCGCTGGGTGGTGGTGCTGGGAATGCGCCAGGACTGGGCCGAAAACAACACCCGCAACTACCGCGACGGCTCGCGCAGCACCGTCACTGACCGCAAGACCACCGGCCGGGTGGGGCTGGTGTACCTCGCCGAGAACGACTGGGCGCCCTATGTCAGCTACAGCCAGTCGTTCCTGCCGTCTGCCGGCACCGACAGCAATGGCGACACCTTCGAGCCTACCGAAGGCGAACAGTACGAGGTCGGTGTGCGCTACCAGCCAGCCGATCGCGAGCTGCTGATCAGCGCCGCGGTGTACCAACTGACCCAGCGCAATGTGTTGACCTCGATCGCCGGCTCCGACTTCGACGAGCAGACCGGCAAGGAACGCAGCACCGGCGTCGAACTTGAGGCCAAGGCACAACTGACGACCAACCTGGCGATGAACGCCACCTACGCCTACACCGATGCGCACATCCTGTCCGACAACGACAAGATGCTCGAAGGATCGCGGATCGAAGGCACGCCGTATCACAGTGCCGCCTTGTGGCTGGACTACGGGTTGGGCTTGTTGGGATTGCCCGACGTCACTGTTGGCGCTGGTGCCCGATACAACGGCACTACCCACACCGTGCCGAGCGTGAGCGACCGCAAGATCCCGGCCTATACCTTGTTCGATGCACGCGTCACCTACCGGGTGAATGACCAATGGCAGGTGAGTGCTCGCGCCCAGAACCTGGCCAATGAGCGCTATGTGTATTGCGCAAACTCGTGCCGCTATGGCGATGAGCGCAGTGTGGTCGGGGCGGTCAGTTACAACTGGTAGCGGTGTTGCCGGTCGTCCGTGGCTGTTACCTGGCTTCCACGCAAAGGCACCCCGCATCGTTCTAAAGTGCGCACCATCGCGGTCGATAAATCAGGGTACGCATGGGCGCTATTTCCTCATAACAACACATGCGACGTTCAGTATTGCGTTTTCCTTGCCAAAACTATAAATACCCGCAGGTGAAGTCATGAATATCAAGCAGAAGCTGACCTGGGCGTTCGCGGCTATCGCGTGCGTCCCGGTCATCCTGGTCGCCGTTTTGGTGGTGCTGAATCTGCGAGAGGGGGCCCTGGTCAATTTCCTCGACAGCAGCGGTCGCGAGATCCGCCAGATCGACAATGGCATGAAGCAGTTTTTCGACGGTATCAGCCAAAACGTCGACTACGTAGCGAAGGACCCGCGCGTTGTCGCCGCCAAAGACCTCAAGAGCTACGCTGGCGCCGAAGCAGCGCAAATTCCCCTCACCCAGACCAACAAAGAGCTGCTGGCGATATTCGAGCAGTTCGCCAAAAGCCATCCGAGTACCGCTTACCTGTCCCTGGGCCTGAAAGACGGCGGCTACGCCAGTTGGCCGGACGACACCAAGCTGAGCAACTACGACCCGCGGGTACGTCCCTGGTACAAAGCGGCCATCGCCGCGCCAGGCACCACCGTGCGCACCGGTGCCTACTATTGGGCGCCGGACGATGTGACGTTGATCGGCACGGTGCACACTGTCGCCGACGCTGCGGGAAATATCCTCGGCGTGGTTGGCCTGGACGTGTCGCTCAAACAGCTCACCGAACTGGTGCGCAACATCAAGCTGGGTGACAGCGGCTACCTGATGCTGGTGGAAGCCAACGGCAACGTACTGGTCGACCCCAGCGACGCCAAGCACAACTTCAAACCCCTGGCCGACCTGGGCCCCAACTACGCCGAACTCGCCAAGCGAGGCGACGGAGTGACCCAGATCGAGATTGATGGTGTGCCCTACATGGCCAACGTGGTCAGTTCCAACGGTCTGGGCTGGCGCTTTATCGGCCTGATCAAGCGTGATGAAGTGATGGCCGAAGCCACCCGCCTGACCTGGTTGATTGCGGCCATAGCAGCGGCATTGGCGTTGGTGTTCGCGGTCGTAGGCGCAAGCTTTGCCAGTGTCATCGTGCGCCCGATTCGCGGCGTGGCCGACGGCCTGCAAGAAATGGCCGAGGGGGAGGGCGACCTGACGCGCCAACTCAAGGTGCAGGGCAAGGACGAAACCGCCAGTCTGGCGGGCTGGTTCAACCAGTTCCTGGGCATGATTGCACAACTGGTGCAGCGCATCGGCAACGCCTCATCGGACCTGCAGACCGCCGCCGTCGATACCCGCGAAGTGGCCAACAACATGAACCAGGCCGCAGGTCGCCAGCGTGAAGCCGTGGAACTGGTGAGCACCGCGTTCAACGAAATGGTCGCTACCGCCAACGAAGTTGCGCGTTCGTGCAGTGCCGCCGCGTCGAGTGCCGATGAAGGCTACCGTGATGTAAATGACGGCCAGCAGCACATCGGCGAAGCCACCGGCAGCGTGCTCAAGCTCAGCGAAGACCTGCAAAAATCGACTCAGACCATGCAGTTGCTGGAGCAGGACAGCCAGAACATCAACACCATTCTCGACACCATCCGCTCGATTGCCGAGCAGACCAACCTGCTGGCGCTCAACGCGGCGATTGAAGCGGCGCGTGCCGGTGATCAAGGCCGTGGCTTCGCCGTGGTCGCCGACGAAGTCCGCGCCCTGGCTCGCCGCACAGCCGACTCCACCGGCGAGATCGACAGCTTGCTGGGCAATCTTGCCCGCCGCACCCAGGAAGTCACGCAGCAGATGCAAGGCAGCCTGCAGGTGTCCCACGCCAGTGTGGAACGCATTCAGCAGGCACGTGACAGCTTCGACAAGATCCGTGGCTCGGTGGACTCGATCCGCGACCAGAACACCCAGATCGCCACAGCTGCCGAGGAGCAGCACCAGGTGGCCGAAGAGATCAATCGGCACATCGCGCAGATCCATGCCGATGCTCAACTGGTCGAAGGCTTTGCCCAGTCCTCGCAGACGGGGTCGGGCCGATTGATAGAGATTTCTGGTCAGCTCAAGGGGTTGGTGGGGCGGTTCAAATATTAGTGTTTCTGGCCGGGTGAGAGCGCTGAGTGCTGAGCGCTTTCATTTGGGCAGACCAGTTGCTGCGGCGTTGCAAGTGACGCCGCGGGTTCTTGGTTTGAAATTTCTCGGAAGGTTTTCACGCCCCTCTAAATTCCTAGTTAGTAATGGTCACTGTTTTGGTGAAGATGTTTAAGGTTAGGAATGAATTGGGCGGGCGGTGAATACTGATAGGGCTTCGCAGGTTTGAGAAACCGGAGATGACAAAATGCTTGAGCTTTGGGTGACATGGATGCTGATTTACAAAGAGTACGGGGGTTTGTGGAATCGGCTGCGTAGGTTAGTGGAAACAGACAGATACTCAGGTGGACATTTTCACCGTTCACCGTTCACCGGTAAGCGCCCGGCGAACTCACCTTGCGTGAGTCAGGCCGGCACCCACTGATGCGGCAGCAATTGCCCGATCTCACTGGCCCGCTGTGTCGGCAGCCGTGTCAGCACATCCTTGAGATAGGCATACGGATCATGCCCATTCATGCGTGCCGATTGGATCAGGCTCATGATTGCAGCCGCCCGTTTGCCACTGCGCAGCGACCCGGCAAACAACCAGTTCGAGCGACCAAGTGCCCATGGTCGTATCTGATTCTCGACTTGGTTGTTGTCGATGGGCACAGCCCCATCGTCCTGGTAGCGCGTCAGCGCTACCCAGCGTTTCAGGCTGTGATCGAGGGCTTTAGCTGTGGCTGATCCGTTGGGCACCAAGTCACGCTGGGCCAACATCCAGTCATGCGGTGTTTTGATGATCGGTACCGCCATTTCCTGACGTATTCGCCAACGATCTTCATCACTCATGTCCCGCGCTTGGCGTTCGACCTCGTACAACCCGCCAATCGAGTGCAGCGCTTGTTCGGCCAGCTGACTTTTGTTCGCCACGTGCAGATCGAAAAACTTGCGACGAGCGTGAGTCATACAGCCGATTTCAGTGATGCCTTGCTCAAAACCGGCCTTGTATCCAGCGAAGTCGTCGCAGACCAGCTTGCCCTTCCAGTCACCCAGGAAGTTGCGTGCATGCTCGCCAGCACGGCTTGGGCTGAAGTCGTAAACCACCGCTTTGAGCGCCGAAAACGGCGTAGTGCTGTAGGCCCAGACGTAGGCCCGGTGGGTTTTCTTCTCGCCCGGCGCAAGCATTTGCACGGGTGTTTCATCGGCGTGGATCACGCCCTGGCTCAGCACTGCTTCACGCAACGCATCGACCAGCGGGTGGAGTCGCACGCCGGCTTGCCCGACCCACTGGGCCAAGGTCGAGCGAGCGATTGCCAGCCCGGCGCGGCCAAAGATTTTCTACTGCCGATACAGCGGCAGGTGATCGGCAAATTTGGCCACCATCACGTGAGCCAGCAAGCCTGCGGTCGGGATACCTTTGTCTATAACCTGCGCCGGTACCGGCGCCTGGATTAGTGTTTCGCACTGACGGCAGGCCCATTTGCCACGCACATGTTGCTCGACGTTAAACACGCCCGGCGTGTAATCCAGCTTCTCGCTAACGTCTTCACCGATGCGTTGAAGTTGGCAGCCACAGGCACACTGGGTGCTTTCTGGTTCATGACGAATCACCTTGCGTGGAAACTGCGGCGGTAATGGCGGACGTTTGGGTGACTGCCGTAGTTCGGCCTGTGGCGCTGCTGGGAGGAGCTGTTTTAGCTCGGCCTCGATAGCTTCAAGGTCTGTGTCGAGCAGGTCATCCAGCAAGCTGCTTTGCGCTGGGCTGATTTGCTCGCTGCGCTTGGCAAACTTGTGCCGTTTGAGCAGGGCAATTTCGTAAGTGAGCTGCTCAATGACGATTTGATCGTTCTGGATCTTTCTGCTCATCGCCTCGACCTGGGACTGCAACTGCAACGCCTGTGCCGCCAAGGCACGAAGCTGTTCCGGGGTCATCTGGTCGAGGTTGGGCGAGGAAGTCATGCCGCCGATTGTGCCAGAGCAGGCACGGGGCAACGACAAGTAGACCGGCCAAATGGCCGGCGTTTACAGCAGGCGGATCACACCGCCTGCACCGACGCGCTGCCATGGCAGGCCCAGCACCAAGGCCTGGAGTTGTTCGCTGTCGAGTTCGACCTCGCAGCCATGGCGAATGCCAGGCCAGTGGAACTTGCCTTGATTCAGTCGTCGCGCGGCAAGCCAGACTCCCACGCCGTCGTGCACCAACACTTTCATTCGGTTAGCCCGGCGATTGGCGAACAAGTAAGCGCAGTGCGGCTTCGCCGCACCGAACACCGCGATCACCCGGGCTAATGCCGTCTCGGTGCCGGCGCGCATGTCCATGGGGTCGGTGGCCAGCCAGATCGCATCGATGCGGATCATTGAACAACAGCCCGGATAAATTGTGCGCAGCCCTCGGGATCTGAGGTTGGCCATTTCACCGTGATCACTTGCCCAGCCATGGGCAACTCTATGATCACTGACGTTTCGGCTGGCCGTTTAGGTGCGGCTTTTAGCGGGACGAATGCCGGTAGTGAAGCTGCTGCGGGCGGGTCTCGAAAGAGCGGCATCCATTTGCGGATGACGTTGGCATTAATGCCGTGGCTGATGGCGACACTGGACACAGTTGCGCCAGGTTGCAGGCATTCCTGAACGACCTGGGCTTTGAATGGTTTCGGATAAGAGCTTCGTTGGCGCATGGAAATCCTGGCAATAAGGGTGATCGCGTCCGCTTAAAAATACGCGGACACCATCGCCCTTAATGCTGGAGTTCGGAAGGTGACTTGGCCGGACGCTTACCGCCATACTGGATTCTCTGGAGGTCGTTAGGGTGCGAATAGGCCCAAGACCTACTCTAGCGGCGAATCCCCTTGAGGTCAGATTTTGCTGGCTAAATGAGATCGTCTCACCGGGCTGCTGTTGATCGAGAGTGTTTATCAGACAGGCCGATCTCATCAGCGGTTTAGTCCCGGTTAGGAGCAAGATGATGAGGCGCGATTTTTTGAAAGTATTCGAGGACAGTCAGCCGCTCTCCCTTCAAGCAGCAGAAGCGCTGCCTTCCTATTAGGAAGGGCTCGCAGCAGGCCTGACAGCGGAGGAGATTGAGCGTCTGAAGGCAAAAGCCGAAATGCTGTTCCAGGCCGTCTCAGATTTTCAACTCAGAGCGATGGGATTACCGGCTCCTACACTGCAATGATCCGCGGCAGCGATACCGGAAAGCTCATGCTTAACCGCTATGCGGCGCGTTACACTTACAGTAATCATTGGCTCTGCCCATCACCCAGGAGCTGACAGCATGTTGGTGGAATTCGACCTGAATACAAATGATCTCGAAGCCCTGCTCAGGCACGCGCGAGCGTTTCAACCTGAAACGGATGATGCGCGAGAAAATCGGCGCCTGACAGACGCTCTCGACCAACTGGCCGACGCCTTGGAAATGGCGCGAGGCCAATCAAATCGCTAACAGACCCTCTCTACGGTGCTGCAATATATGACGTCAAGCCTCTCTCGAATTCGGCTGCTTAACTAGTAAGCCTCAACCCAGCGCCTGGTGCTTTTTCCGTCCGCTTTTGACCCCAGACCTGTACCACGTGGTACCGCGCCGCCACTCATGACCGACGCACTGTGTAGCAGGAAGACGGAGCATCGCACCGTCTCTTCAAAGCAGGTCTGCATGTGAAGCTGCAGGGGATACTAGCTCGCAGTCGACTCTGAAAATCCTGGGGCAAGCAGTGCGTTATCCACGCCTACGAGCACCTCATTATTCCTGAGCCACAGCCGGTACTCTGGGCCTCTGAGGCTGTGATCAGGTGAACAGTCAACACTCCACTGGCGCAGGGTGTAGCCGGCAGTCAGCGCTTGAACAGTCATCCTCAGCACGCCCTCCTGCATCTCGTAGTCCAAGTGAGTGACTTCAGGTCGTGGTTGGTCAGGATGATGCACCATTTCCAGCGTTACCTGATGATTCCATTGGTTATCGGACTCTCGCGTTTCATAGTCCAGTGGCACGTCGTTATCGAGAATCCGCGGCTCGATGATCCGGGTGACGACAAAGTCTCGGAACTCTTGCGTTTTTCGATCAAAGCCACGTACATGCCATCGCAGCCCGTTGTCTACCAGCACATGAGGCACAATTACCCGCTCGCTTGCACCGCTTAAAGACTCGTAGCGGATGAGTAGGGGCTGCCGTTGAAAGATGGCCCGCGTTACTACGCCCAGAGTTTCAAGGCTTGGGTTGCCCAGGCGTGCAGGCTGTAGAGCCGGCACCCCGGCGGCCCAGACACCCGGAAAACCGTCCGCAAACCCTTGAGACAGCCAAGTCATTACCCGCTGCGAGCTGAAGCTGTACATAGGCTGAAAGCTCGGGGTAATGAAAAAGGTCTTGGCGCTGACGTCGTACGTCAGGTTGCCTGGATTCAAGCTGGTATAGAGGGCCAGATCTCGGGTTGCTGACGCAGCCTTTATCTGGAAACGCCTCACCAGCATCTGCCGTCGCACTTCCCCTAGAAACCACAGGTTCAGCTCGATGTAGGCAAGGCGCTCTTGCTGCGCCTGCGAATGATCTGCAATGGCTTTGGTCATCAAATCGTCTACGTTCTATTTTTTTGGTTGCGATGCTTAGAGGCATAAAGCTAGTATCCGTCACACCACCTCATAATGAGTCGGTGCCGGCTTGATCGGTTCCGACGGCTCGACAAGGAATTCGTGGGCTGAACATGAACGACCTTTCTAACATGGCAGAGCCTCCTGATACGAGGAATGGTGACCTGGTCGATCTGACAGCCCACCAGCGCAACTTGCTGCTTTTGCGTCCAATTTTGCGCCTCGACGTGAACAAGTCGATGCACCGCGGTGACGATGATTCCAAGGTTCTGGATGGGCTCGATACCAATTACCTCTGCCTCGCTTCGCTCTTCTACATGATGGAAGGCGCTGCCATCAATCAGGGATATACCCTCACCGAGGTTCGTGACCACTTAATGGCCACCGCTGGCAAGATGCGCGCTGAACTCAGCGATTCAGCCAGACTGCGGGTGGCAGAAGTCGTGCTGGATACGTTGAGTAACGCCACCAACAAATACGCTGCGCACCGAGAATCGTATTTTCACGCGCCTTCCGGTGAGACCAAGGAGCTGACCTTCAAACTGGTTCGTCTGGAGCAGGATCCCGAAGGTACCGTCCGCTTCACCCCGACTGAGCAGGGTTACGTGGTGCTCATGGGGATGCTTGATCTTGAAATTGAGGACTATCAGGTTCTCATCGAAAAAATGCTGGTTCATCTCATCGAGAACGGACGTTTCGAACAAGCACTGGAACTCGCGAATCGAGCACGCTTGCTGTCGATTGAACATCGACAAATGATCCGGGAGATGATTCGACAGGCCAATCGTTCACCCGGCACGGTGAACTGGCGCAAGGACATCAGCCCGCGGCTGAGTGAGGCACGCCATCACGTATCAGAGCGCCAGCTGGTCGACCATCACATGATGGAATCGCTTGCTACCAAAATTCGCGGCATGGACAACCCGAACGCCATCGCCCCGCTGTCCAAGTTAAATCTCCAACTCCAAAGTGCCAACCTGCAGCGTTTGAACCTGCTGAATGAAATTGGTGGGGCGGGTGATCGTTTTCTCCAAGGGCAGACAATGGGCTTCCGGGCGCGGCGCCGCTCTGGCTTGCCAGACATAGACCTTCAGCTCTTGCCCGCGCTCATGGAGAAGCCATTGAGTGCAATCGCAAACGTCACCGATGACCTTTTACTAAGCTTTTATCCAGCAGTCCCTCCCAAAATTTTCGATCTGTCGACCCTGCTGGACGCGCTCCTGGAGCGACGAGAGGCATACGTGTACGAGGGCGATGAGGAAGAAATCGATGGGGAAATCGCAGAGTTCGTGCAGATTCCCAATCCATTCTCGGCGGAGGTTATTGCAACAGCCTTGGCATGGCTCGACGCCAAAATGCATTCCGGGCAGACCTGGCACCTTGGGCAATTGATCGAACTCGCCGAGAGGGAAGGCCTGTCATACATGGAGCGTAAGGCGGTTGCCTACGAGCTCTATCGCGCCTACGCCGACAGTGAGTCTCGTTACCCCCACCTTCATGCCCAGGTGAGCGGTGAGTTTGAAACGACCGTGGTTTCAGGCGACGACCTGGAATATGTGATCAAGCAGGAGAGCAGCAATGAGCAGCAGTGACAGCAAGGACGCAGCCACGCTGCTCTATAAGGCAATGGCAGTCTCAGCCAACCCTGCAAACGACGCAGATTACCGACATTTGCTGGCAAGGTTTCGTGGTGATCGCCTTTTCGCGGAGGCCGTCAATGGAGTCGCTGCCGGCATGGAGTTGGTCATTCTCGATGTGAGTGAGCGAGGGTTGGTGATTGCTCCTTCGGGCAGAAATAGCCGCTTTTCACTGCGCCCGACCGACTTGCGACGATCCATGTCAGAGCAGGACAAAGTGGCCATGGTACTGATCCACCTCGCGATTGCTGCAGTGTTCTACCCCACTACAGACCACATAGAAGACGAGGGGCGGGCCCCGTTTCCGAGCACCCTGGCCGAGATAAGAGACAAGGTGCTTGCCATAGCGATTTCCCTGCGCTCATCCGCTGAGGGCGACAGCTATGCCGCCGAACAGCTTCGCCCAGGCTGGAGCTTTCTCCTTGATCTGCCCGTGTTCATACCGGGGGCCGAGCGGGCGTCAATGAAGTCAGTGGACGGAATCGTGAGGGTTTGCCTGCTTCGGCTCCATGAATATGGGTTGGTCAGGAATGAGGGCAATGAGGAAATGCGCGACAAGACCGTCTTCACACCCACACACCAGTTGCGCGTCCAGTTGCGCGAATTGACGCTTCCGAACCTTTATCGAGCTGTTGCCGCAGCTGCCGCTCCTACCAATCAAGGATGACCTATGCGCATTTCAAGGATCTACGTAGACCGGTTCGGATCACCCACCAGCTGGTATGAGGAAATGACGTTCGACCTGTGTGACCCTGCCACCGGCGAGCCGATCGACAGCTGCATGAACCTTGAGAATGCAGGGGGCAAGACCTCACTGCTCTCGTACATTTTCAGCTGCTTTGAGCCTAAACAGGAGCGATGGCTGCAGCATCTGCAGTCCAAGTCCCATAGTTTCCGAGATTACTTTTCCCGAGATGTAAGGCCTTCCTTCATCGCCATTGAATGGGTCATGCCGCCTCGCAGCGCTAGCGGGCGGCCCTATCGGGTAGTCATGGGGCAGGCCGTTCAAGTGAAGGAAGCCGCAGACCGGGCGTCTGAGGTTGATCGTCGGTTTTTTGCTTTTGAAGCCAGCTCTGGCCTGGCATGGGAAGACTTGCCGGTTCCAGGCCTCTCCCTTGCGCCGGTTCAATCGATGCAGGCGTTCCTGAGCTGGGTACATCAAAACGCTCGGCTGGAAAGTCAGGGTGACTTTTACATCACCCAGAACCAGGGTGAGTGGGTGACGCACCTGGAACAG
>NZ_JANLNX010000039.1:0-302 GCF_025466015.1 Pseudomonas sp. 5P_5.1_Bac1
AACCTGACCGAGAGCTTCACGGTCACCGCGACGGACACCGATGGCAGCACCTCTAGCGGAAGCCTCGACGTAAACATCGTCGACGATGTGCCGACGGCTGCGCCGGATACCAATGCGTCGGTTGCCACTGAGGTGGCAACGGTCCTGACGGGGAATGTGCTGACCAATGACGTTCAGGGCGCTGACCGAGTTGTTGGACCGATCACCGCGGGCACCTTCACGGGCACCTACGGCACACTCGTACTGGCAGCAGATGGCTCCTACACCTACACCTTGAATCCCGCTGACCAGGACTTCTTCAA
>NZ_JANLNX010000113.1:0-301 GCF_025466015.1 Pseudomonas sp. 5P_5.1_Bac1
TCCGAACGACCCGCTGCTGCAGGCCCTGCTCAACACCGACGAAGCGCAACTGACCCAACTGGCCGAGCAACTGTCGCCAGAAGTGAACGGCGGCGCCACTCAGGCTGCAACCACCAGCCAGAGCCTGGTCAGCAACGTCACCGGCAGCCGCACCAGCAGCCTGCGCGGCGCGTCGTCCGGCGAAGGCTTCAAGGAAGCCGGTGTCTGGGTCCAGAGCCTGTACAGCGACGCCTCGCAAGACCTGCGTGACGGTGTGGCCGGCTACAACGCCTACAGCCGCGGTATCGCGGTGGGCGCCGAC
>NZ_JANLNX010000042.1:0-301 GCF_025466015.1 Pseudomonas sp. 5P_5.1_Bac1
ATCGGCACCTACGGCGATACCGCGGCTGTAGGCGTTGTAGCCGGCCACGCCGTCACGCAGGTCTTGCGAGGCGTCGCTGTACAGGCTCTGGACCCAGACGCCGGCTTCCTTGAAGCCTTCGCCGGACGACGCGCCGCGCAGGCTGCTGGTGCGGCTGCCGGTGACGTTGCTGACCAGGCTCTGGCTGGTGGTTGCAGCCTGGGTGGCGCCGCCGTTCACTTCTGGCGACAGTTGCTCGGCCAGTTGGGTCAGTTGCGCTTCGTCGGTGTTGAGCAGGGCCTGCAGTAGCGGGTCGTTCGGG
>NZ_JANLNX010000071.1:0-287 GCF_025466015.1 Pseudomonas sp. 5P_5.1_Bac1
GTGTCTTTCGGTGCAGCGAAGGTGACCGAACCTTCAGTCGCATCCTTGGCGATGGTGATGGTTTCACCATTACTCAAGGTGATCTTCATCTCAGTGCCAGCCGGGTTGGTCAGCTTGGCGGTGTAAACAATGCTGCCGCCTTCCTGAACAGAGCCAGTGGCGCTGAGTGTCAGGCCGGTGGTGTCCAGGCGGGCTGGATCATCGGTGACGACGGTGGTCGGAGTGCCTGCAGTTTCCAAGTGCTCGTAGTTGCCGCCGGTTACGCCGGTGATGCTGTTAGTCAGCGG
>NZ_JANLNX010000025.1:0-235 GCF_025466015.1 Pseudomonas sp. 5P_5.1_Bac1
GATACATTGAGCTAAATCCCGTGAGGGCTTGCATGGTGGATGATGCTGAAGACTATACATGGTCGAGCTACAGAGCCAGAGTTCAACTTCAACCAGGTTTTGATTGGCTGGATATTTCTGCCTGCTATTCCGCTTTGGGAGAAACTTCTGAAATACGAAAAGATCGGTATATATCGTTTTTAAGGCAGGCTGCTTCGAAGGACGAGTTAAATCTCATTAGGTCAGCCTTGCAGCG
>NZ_JANLNX010000067.1:0-228 GCF_025466015.1 Pseudomonas sp. 5P_5.1_Bac1
ATCGAGGCTTCCGCTGGAGGTGCTGCCATCGGTGTCCGTCGCGGTGACCGTGAAGCTCTCAGTCAGGTTGTTGATGCCGCCTGCGTTTGGATGAGCCTCGTTATCCAGCAGGGTGTAGCTGTAGGTCACCACGCCGGTACTGGCGTTGTAGCCGGTGACGGTCAGCGTGTTGCCCAGCGGAGTCGTTGCGGTTTGTGGGAAACCGGAGGCTACCCCGCCAGAAACAAC
>NZ_JANLNX010000092.1:0-227 GCF_025466015.1 Pseudomonas sp. 5P_5.1_Bac1
TTGCTCAAGGTGATCTTCATCTCGGTGCCGGCTGGATTGGTCAGCTTGGCGGTGTAGACGATGCTGCCGCCTTCTTGGACGGAACCAGTGGCGCTGAGCGTCAGGCCGGTAGTGTCCAGGCGCGCTGGGTCATCGGTGACAACGGTGGTCGGAGTACCTGCGGTTTCCAGGTGCTCGTAGTTGCCGCCGGTGACGCCGGTGATGCTGTTGGTCAGCGGGGTGTTGGT
>NZ_JANLNX010000054.1:0-222 GCF_025466015.1 Pseudomonas sp. 5P_5.1_Bac1
TGGGACCTCTACAGCAGTAGAGTTTTGGTAGAGAGTCTTGGTCTCCAACTCAGTAAGGGGGCGGCCCAACTCTGCTTCCTTTGCTGTGCGCAACGCAGCAAATGAAGGGATATGGTCGTGTTCTAGACCATCTCCAACAACCTCTCTTGCCTTAAGGTTTTTATAGGCGTCTACCTCAAGTTCTTGAACCGCCGTTTTCGAAGGCACGGATGCTTTTGCACC
>NZ_JANLNX010000004.1:0-211 GCF_025466015.1 Pseudomonas sp. 5P_5.1_Bac1
CCACTTGACTCGCTGCGATCTCTCGTCAGCGGGAGGCGAATTCTACAGCGTTACAACCTGCTGTCAACTGCCTTTTTTCACCGCTTTCGGTGGAGACCGAAACACTTCCTACGCTACCTGAAACTTCTAACTCGTTGAATCTCAAGGAGTTTTCCGTTTCGACTGCGCCGGAAGTGGGGCGAATTATAGACAGATAAAACGGGGCGTCAAG